>JANYHZ010000042.1 GCA_025362135.1 Betaproteobacteria bacterium
CGCGCTCTCGGCGGTGCTATCCGGCGTGAAGGAAATTCGCGAGGCGATTGAGCGGGCGCGTGTGAATCGCGACCATCTCAATCGGCGCACGATTTTATTCGTCGATGAAGTACATCGCTTCAATAAAAGCCAGCAGGATGCATTCCTGCCTCACGTCGAATCCGGGCTGGTCACATTTATCGGTGCGACGACTGAGAATCCGTCGTTCGAATTGAACAATGCGTTGTTGTCGCGCGCTTCCGTTTACGTGTTGAATCCGCTCGATGATGCGGCCTTGGCATTGATGTTTGACCGGGCCGTCAGTGCGTCTCCACCGTTGGCCATGCCGAAGGACCCTTCGATAGGGCCAACGGGGAAAAGTGAAGTGGTTATAGATGCAGCGGCGACGGCGCGCATGATCAACATGGCCGATGGCGACGGGCGGCGATTAATCAACCTGGTGGAGCAACTGGCCATCGCCGCCGAAAGCAGCAACGCAAAAACGATAGACACCAAGTTTGTCGAAACCGTTCTCGCCCGCGCCGCACGACGCTTCGACAAGGGCGGCGATAATTTTTACGATCAGATTTCGGCACTCCACAAAAGCGTGCGCGGCTCCGATCCCGATGCGTCGCTTTACTGGTTCTGCCGCATGCTCGATGGCGGTGCCGATCCGCGCTATCTGGCTCGGCGCATGATCCGCATGGCCACCGAGGACATTGGCCTGGCCGATCCACGTGCACTCGACATCGCGCTAGGCAGCGCCGACGTGTATGAGCGGCTCGGCTCGCCCGAAGGTGAACTCGCACTTGCGGAGGCCGTCATCTATCTCGCCATCGCGGCCAAATCAAACGCCGTCTACAACGCCTACAATGCCGCGCGCGCCTTCATCGCGCAGGACGAATCGCGGCCGGTGCCCGTGCATATCCGCAACGCACCAACCAAGCTGATGAAGAACCTCGGCATGGGCAAGGATTACCGTTATGCGCACGATGAGGAGGAGGGCTACGCGGCGGGGGAAAGTTACTTTCCAGATGGCATGAAGCAGCCTGGTTGGTATCAACCCACCGACCGCGGCCTGGAAGCGAAAATTCGTGAAAAGCTTGCGCATCTACGCGAACTTGATGGAAAATCCAAGTCATGAATTCGTTCGTCATCTTCCTGCGTAACAATCCTTCCAGCCGCTCCTCTCGATCTATGTAGCGCCGCCTTTGATCGCCTGATGAAGGCGTGCGCGATACCCCGCTTTCACTACTGGTTTCGTCATTCCCGCGTAGGCGGGAACCCAGTGCCTTTCGCGTGTAGTCGACGACGCTGGATTCCCGCCTACGCGGGAATGACGGGAAATAAAATACCGCTGAAAAAAGGATTTCCCATGTTAGACATTCAACAACTTCGCAAAGATATGGCCAGCGTCGTCGCTGGTTTGGCCCGACGCGGCGTGGCCTTTGATGAACCTGCCTTCCGCATTCTGGAAGACCACCGCAAGCAGTTACAGACCAGGACTGAAGAGCTGCAAGCCAAACGCAACGCGGCCTCAAAACAGATTGGCATTCTGAAGGGCAAGGGCGATGACACCGCCGGCATCATGGCCGAGGTATCGGGTGTTGGCGAAGAACTGAAGGCCAACGAAATCGCGCTCGCCCAATTGCAGGACAAACTCAGCAACTTTTTGCGCACGATTCCAAACATCCCGCGTGCCGAAGTGCCGCAGGGAAAGTCGGAAGCGGAAAACGTGGAAGTTCGACGGGTCGGTACACCGCGCGTATTCGATTTCGCGCCGAAGGATCACGTTGATATCGGTGCGGCGTTGGCGGGCATCGATTTCGAAACGGCAGCGAAGCTCAGCGGCACGCGTTTTACGGTGCTCAAAGGGGGCGTCGCAAGAATGCATCGCGCCCTGGGCCAGTTCATGCTCGATGTGCACACCACCGAACACGGCTACACCGAGGTCTATGTGCCGTATATGGTCACGGGTGAAACGGCCGATGGCGTTTCATCTTTGGCGAAGTTCAAGGATGATCTGTTCAAACTTGAGGGGCGCGATCTTTACCTGATTCCGACTTCGGAATATTCAGTCGCGAACTTCGTGCGCGATACGATTGTCGATTTGAAGAACCTGCCGCTGAAGTATGTGTGCCACAGTCCCTGCTTTCGTTCAGAGGCCGGCAGCTACGGCAAGGACACGCGCGGCATGATCCGTCAGCACCAGTTCGACAAGGTCGAAATCCTGCAAATGGTGCACCCGGAAAAATCAGCCGACGCGCATGATGAACTGACGGCGAATGCGGAGGCAATCCTGCAGAAATTGGAGCTCCCGTATCGCACCATGCTGCTCTGCGCCGGCGATATGGGTTTCTCATCATCGAAAACCTATGACCTCGAAGTGTGGCTGCCTGCGCAAAATACCTATCGCGAAATTTCATCGTGTTCAAATTTTGAAGCCTTCCAGGCGCGGCGCATGATGGCGCGCTTCAAGGACGAAAAAGGCAGGACGCAGTACCTCCACACGCTCAATGGGTCTGGCCTGGCTGTCGGCAGGACGCTGGTCGCGGTGCTGGAGAATTACCAGAATGCGGACGGCAGCGTGACGGTGCCGGATGTACTGTTGCCGTATATGGGTGGTTTGGCGAAGCTGGATATTGCTAGTTGAACGCGAAGAATGCGGTGTCCGCATTGAGACTCCTTTCCCTGTATCGAGGGGAAGGAGTAATACACGCAACAAGATGACCACAACCTTCATCATCATCCGCCATGGCGAAACCTTCTGGAATCGCGAACATCGCATTCAGGGCCACCTCGACAGCGCGTTGACGCCGGAAGGCATTGCGCAAGCCCAGGCGTGCGCCCAACGACTTGAGGGCGAGCAAATAGATGCGGTCGTCGCGAGTGACCTTGGTCGCGTGCAGCACACTGCAAAAATCCTTGTCAATGGACGCGCGCTGCCGGTCAACCTCGACGCCTCCTTGCGCGAACGCAGTTTCGGCACTGGTGAGGGCATGACCTACGCAGAGATGGACACAAAGTATCCGCAGATGTTCTCCACGACCGGCTTGGTCGATGCCGAATTTACGCTGCCCGATGGAGAAAGTCGCGCCACTTTTCATCAGCGTGTGAAGGCGTGCATCGAGGGCATCGCTGTCGCACATGCCGGCAAGCGCGTGCTGGTGGTCACGCACGGTGGAGTATTGGGCGTGATTTACCGCTGGCTGAATGACCTGCCCATCGGCGCGCAAAGGATCGCCATCCCCAACGTGGGCTACAACCGGCTTTCAAACGGGCCCGCCGGCTGGGCGATCAACGTCTGGGGCGATACCGGTCACCTGGATATCGACACGTCCGAAGCCGGTTGAGTTTTTTTCGGCGCGCCGATACTGAGGGTCGTGTCATCAAGCTGCAGGTCGAAGCGAATGTCCATGTCCAGCGGCCTTTCCAGTCGCGTGAGGATGTCGGTGTAGTTGCGGATATTTTCAACGAACTGGACTGTCTCGTCACCGCGCGCGAAGCCGTGCTTGAGCTGCTCGTAGTGCTCCGGCTCACGCAGTTTGAGATAGGCTTTCCGTACGTCCAGCCAGGAGTCGGCGTTTAGCTTTAGCCGCTGCGTCAGTATCCGCGCATCTTCCAGGTGGCCGTAGCCCTGGTTGTAGGCGGCGAGGGCCAGCCAGGTACGATCCGGCTCGACGATGCGGGTGGGGATGGTGTCGCGCAGCAGCACGATATATTTGGCACCGCCGATGATGGACTCGCGCGCATCGAGCCGGTTCTTCACTTTCATCCGGTCCGCAGTGTCCTCCGTAAGCATCATGAGCCCGCGCACGCCGGTAGGAGACGTTGCCAGAGGATCCCAATGCGATTCCTGGTAGCCGATTGCCGCGAGGACCCGCCAGTCGATGCCGGTAAGCTGTTGCGCCTCGTGAAAAAGCGGCCGTAGCTTTGGCAAAATGTTCTGAATTTTACCGAGGATGGCTTCCGAATCGACCGCCTGTATGCGATTGATGTGGCCGTAGTAACGATCGATCAATTGACTGAGCGTGCCGTTGCTGCGGATTTTGTCGAAGAACAGTACTGCACTCTGCTGCAAGTCGTAATCGGCAATCGGCGAAAATGCCCAGGCAACTTTGCTTTCGCGACCGATATTGAATGCCACCGCGACATCAGGATGCAGGGTTTTGCTCACGGCAAACGCGCCGCTGTCGACGATGGCGAAGTCGCTTTCTTTTTTTTCGATACGTCGCAACAAATCGTCGGAATGGGATTCATGCGGGATGGCGTCGATGGCGATTGCGGGAAAATCGCCCGTCATTTCACGGAGCAGGTCGTGGGCCGGTGTTTCCGCGATCACCGCGATACGTTTGCCCGTAGCGTCACGCAGTGACTTTGGCTTTGGATCGGCCACCCGGTGGATGATTTGGTGTTGCACGAGTTTATAGCTTTGACTGAATGCAAATTTGGCGCGCAATTCAACAGTTGGGACGAGCCCAGCCGCCGCCAAATGTCCGCGGCCCTCCTGCAACGCATCCAGTAACTTCTGATGACTCGGCATTACCAAAAATTTTGGCGCGACGCCCAGCTCCTTTGCAAACAGCGTCGCCAGGTCGTGTTCAAAACCGGTCTGGAATTCCTCTTTGTGTTTGCCCGCCTGCGGAACATCCTGTGTCGTCGTCGGGCCGCGCAGCGTGAGAACGACCAGTTCACCGGACTCACGCGGTGCCTTCAGAGGCAGATTTAGCCATTCCGGGGCGTAATTCGCCTGCCGCACACCGACCGTCGCAAAAATGGCGGCGGCTGCGACGGCGAACGCGACCAGTAGCGAACGCAATATCAATCGGCGTTTCATTTGTTTTTTTGGTTGGCGGCGACTTGAGCGACGATAAATCTCGCCAGAGTTTACGTGATGTTTACGTTGCGGTGAGATAATCAAATCTGCGTGAATAACAGCATCCCGTCCCGGCAAAATCGATGAAATCAAAAATATTGGCGCTCGTCCCGGCAGCCGGCACCGGCACGCGGTTCGGTGATTCGTTGCCCAAGCAGTATCTCGATATCGATGGTCATCCACTGATATTTCATACCTTGAAAGCGCTATCCAGAGTTTCGCGTATCGACGTCATCAGTGTGGTGCTGTCACCCGACGACAATCATTGGCAAAATTACCTTGCCGATTGGCTATTGGTGGGTGGCAAGCTATCGACCGCGATGGTGGGCGGAAATTCCCGTAGCGAGACAATTGCGAACGGGCTCAGCGCGCTTGCCGTGAGACTCAGCATTGACGCGAACGACTGGATCATGGTTCACGACGCGGCACGCCCGTGCATACGGGCCGAACTGATTGAACAATTCATCGACGAGTTGGAAAATGATCGCGTCGGCGGCCTGCTTGCATTGCCTGTAGCTGACACGATCAAACGCGATGACGGCAACTTGCGGGTTGAAAAAACGGTTCCGCGTGAAAATCTCTGGCGCGCACAAACACCGCAGATGTTTCGCTTTGCTCTGCTCAAGGATGCGTTGGCGGGATGCCCGGAGGCGACCGATGAAGCACAGGCGATCGAGGTGCTTGGGCACCAGCCGAAACTGGTGATGGGCGATAGCGCAAATTTGAAAGTCACGTACGCGCACGATATGAAGCTGGCACGCATGATACTCAGGGACGAATAAAACAATGACACCATTTCGCGTAGGCCACGGATTCGATGTACACCAGTTGGTGTTGGGTCGATCGCTGATCATCGGCGGTGTAAAAATCGATTATGAACGCGGCCTGCTTGGTCATTCCGATGCCGATGTGTTGCTGCACGCAATCGCGGATGCCTTGCTGGGCGCGGCATCCTTGGGAGACATCGGTAAACATTTTCCCGATAGCGAGGCAAAATACAAAGGGGTTGATAGCCGGGAGCTGCTACGACGCGTTGCGACGAAGATTGGCGCTGCAGGGTTCGTTGTCGGTAATGTGGATGCCACCATCATCGCGCAGGTGCCGAAAATGGCACCGCACATCGCACAGATGGTGTCGAATATCGCAGCCGATCTCGGCATCGATGTTTTGCAAGTCAATATCAAGGCAACCACGACCGAGAAGCTCGGTTTTACGGGGCGCGGTGAGGGGATTGCTGCTGAAGCGGTATGCCTGTTGAGCCGGGGTTAGTCGGAGTCGAGAGGGCACCAGGGTCGTGGTTGTAGCGTTTTTTTGTCATTTCGAACGAAGTGAGAAATCTGCTTCTTGTCTACACGCCAAAAAAATAACGTTGTCGGTTCGAAATGACCGGATAAATCACCACTCGCTTAAGCCCTCAATCTCATAGAGCTTTTTCCAGCTTGGGCGCGCACGCACGAGGTCGGCCAGTTTCTTCAGCGCAGGCCACTCGGTTACCGGGTGCGGCATGTTGCGCGACCAGCGCATCAGCATCGTCAGCAGCAAATCGGCACCGGAGAATTCGCGGCCGAGCAGGTATGGGCCATGTTCCGCAAGATGCGGTTCGAGCCGGTTCCAGACGGCTTCAATCTTGTGCTGAATCGCTTCGCGGATTTCCGGTGTGTGCTCTTTCATCCCCAAATCAGCCGGATAAAACCACAGCCGATACGTCGCGGCGAGCGAGTTGCTGAGGTAGACGATCCACTGAAACCACTCATCCCGCTCGGCCGTGCCTGGCGCGGGGGCCAGGTGTGCTTCGGGATGGCGTTCGCTCAATATCATCAGGAGTGCCGCTGATTCCGTGAGCGGCCTGCCGTCGATCACGAGTGTCGGCACGACACCGTGCGGATTGAGTTCCAGATACGCGGCAATGTGTTGCCGATCAGTCTCCAAATCAACCAGTTCCAGGCGATGCGGCACGCCGATCTCGAGCAGTGCAAGATGGACCACCATGCTGGCGCTGCCGGGGGAGTAATAAAGGGTGTACATGGAGGCTCCTAGGTCGAGGGATTCCAGCGATTGCCGGGATGAATTGTGATTGAGTAACTCCAGCACTGGCGCGGCTTCTGGCAGAAAAATGTCTGGAAAAGCCCGCCAATGCTAGCGTTTTAATGTTTTTTTCGAAATACTCCGCCGATTTGACCACCATCCGGCCAGCGCGTCGTAAAGCGTTTGCCGCAGTCGCCGATGTTGCGCGCGCTTGTTCGCATAGCTCGTTGCGGCCATGCGCAGGCCCGCATGGTCGAACCCGGCAAGGGCGATGGCATCGGCATCGCTCAAACCGGCATTGCGCGCTTCGGTTTCCGGATCGGCGAGGAAATTTTCCCGCGCAGGCGCATCGGTGTAGAGCCGCGCAAGATAGATTTCGAGCGTGGTTGAATTCATGCGGCCACCAACATTTGGCTGCCGAGACTGCGCCCGTGCCGGAGAGCGCTGCGCGCGGCATCGAGTTGCATCAGCAGACATTCGACATCGGGGTACTCACCGTCGCGCTCAAGGATGACATCCAGCGGCTGAGGCGCATGCGTTGCCAGTAATGCGAGCAGTTCAAATACCGGCGGGGGTACATCGTGCACGTGATCGTCCAGCAGGCGCATGCGCTTCGAAGGATTTGGCTCCGGCTCCGGTACCCACATTCCGCCACTCAGATGTACGGTCTTCACACGTTGCAGCGGAAAGCGCAGCAATAGCGCAGCCGGGTCACTGCCGAAATTGAGCGCATTGGCGTAGAGGTTATGAAGATCGAGCAGCAGGCCGGCACCACTGCCCGCAATGATGTTCGTTATCCACGTCGCTTCGTCGAGCGTACTGGCGGGCGGATCGATGAGCGTCGCGATGTTTTCCATCTGTGGTGCGATACCGACAATTTTGGTCGCACGTTGGATATTGGCAATCGCCGCAGCGACGTTTTGTGCCGTGCGCGGTGGGGCGGCAAGATGACCAATTTCGATACCGCCAGCGCGCACAAACGCCAGGTGCTCGGACCATGATTCTGGTGCCAGTGCATCGACCAGACGCGCCATGCTGTCCATGCGCCGTGTTTCGGTGGGCTCACTGCCTGCCAGGCCCATTGCAACGCCATGAAGCGTGATTGGTGTCTGCGTTGCAAGCGTTCGCAGTGCGCGAAGTTCCCGTCGCGAGTCACGGAAGTGATCGTCGGCAATGATCTCCAGCAGATCGATGTCGTCGAGATGGGAAAAAATGCCTGCTGCCAATTCGCTTCGCCAGCCGAGGCCGACGCGGTCGGTTGCTTGGGCTATGCGTTTCACTTCACCCGCCACAACCACCGCCACCGCAGCCGCCACCGCAACTGCTGCCGCCGTTGGACGACGAGGAGGAGTCGGATGACGAGGAACCACAACTACTGCCATCGCGCGACTTGGCCGGATACAGTTTCTCCATGAACGGAAAACTCGCAGCGGGCAGGGCGGAAAGGCCAAATACGGCGGCAAGCAATGCAGCCTCGTTGGTTTGGCCCCCAGCGCGCAAAGACTTTGCGCGATCTTTCAGACGCAAAAAAAGTGAGCGCAAGTCCGTCAGCATCGCATCACCGAGCGCAGTGCGACGCTTCTGCCACAGGACCATCGCGACGATGCCGAACACAACGGTGAGCACGACCAGAAAGCCCACGTTATGCCGCCCCTGCGAAAACGCGATGCTGATCTTGGCCCACGTCGCTGCGATCAGTAACCCGACCGCCACCGCCACCGGTAGAAAACGTCTTGCGTACGTGCTGGCATCGGCGATCATGCTCTGCTCGGTCAGTACTTTTTTGTAACTATCGCAGGCGCTCTTCGCAGCGGAATCCTTGAAAATCTCGTGCCCCTCTCCGGGCGAGGTAAAGTGCTGCAAGATGGCTTTCTCGATCGGGCGCTGCACTACGCCGAACGCTTTGCTATTTTTTGTTTTCAGTTTTTCACCCTCGGCAACGAGCAGCCCGCGATCCAGCAATGCCACCGTGGCCACGCGCAACGCTTCGTTCTCGCCGGAGCGCAGGTGCGCGATCAGGTAGGGATCGGTCATATTCTGTGCCGGGGGCGCATCCGCCGTTTCAAGGTGTCGAATCCACGCGCGTAAACCCCAGATGACAGCGATGCCGAGGAGCACATAGAAACCAAGGAAGCTGAAGCCGGTGAGTTCGAAAGGATTCATGGCGTGGCCTGGTTGAGAAATTCGACGCGCTCGCGAAGCCGTCGCGTCATTTCGATCAGTCCCATCAATGTCGGTGACGCTTTGCCTGGTTCCAACTGCCGATCCTCGCGTGCGGTGGATACGGCATGCAGTACGGTGACGAGGTTTTCGTCGCCCATCTCGCGCACCACTTTTTCCAGCGCCTCTTTTGGGGGCAGCACGGGTTGGCCTTCCAGATGCAGCAAAGAAGCTGCACTCGACCGCAGCGGTCCGGCGGCGTCAGCGATCACGAGGGCGAGTTGTTCTTCGCGCAGGCTCAGCAGCACATACCGCTCGCGCAAGCGCAACTGCAAATTCAGCAGCACTTGTTTCAGGCGCCTGACGAGCGCGTCGCGCGTTGGCTCGACTGACACAAATGGATTGGTGCCAAACAGCACACGGTGGCGCGCCACAATATCGGCGAACTTGACCGCAAACGCTTCCATCGCGGTGGGCACTTCACTTGCCAGTAAAAACATGGTGTTCATCTGGATTGCGGCATGCGCAAGTCGCATCGGCTCGCGCAGTTGGTCCGCTGCCGCCTGATGGAAATGCTTCAGCACCAGCAGTGTGTTGACGTCGGAGGTGGCGCGCAACCGCCCCTCGGCAGCAGAGCCGTACATGACGATCGAAACCAGATCGGTGCCAAAAGCAGCCTTGGCCGCTTCGACGAAGTTGTTGATACTTTGTTCGACCTGCGCTGGCAATTCATGGCTGTTGGACATGCGTTCCCCCCGGTAAGAAATTCGCATAAATCATACCAAGTCATTGTTACTAAAGCTTGTCGAGCGCGACCTCGCCATTCCAGCCATCCGCTGGCGGCTGTTCCCGGAATGCGGCGATACGTTCGAGGTACAACGCGGAAATTTTATCTTCCGGGTCGAGCGCGAGTATCTGATGCCAAAGCGCTTCGCTCGCGTCCCAGCGCTGGTCTTTAAACGCCTGCAACGCGTCGGCGGTCAGTTGGTTCAACTGCGCATTGTCGGAAATGGTGAAAATTTCGACTGCTTCTGTTTTGCCTTTGACGATCACGCGATCCACTTGTCGCAGGGGTACAGCATCGCCCAGTTGCTGCACCGTCGCACTGCTCACCAGAATTTCCGTTCCGTACAGCTTGTTGACGCCCTCAAGGCGAGACGCGAGATTCACGCTGTCGCCGATGGCGGTGTAGTCGAAGCGGTCAGAGGCACCGAGATTGCCGACGATGGCCGAGCCGGTATGGATGCCGACCCGCATATAGATCGGCGGCAATCCACGTTTGGAAAAATCCGCTCGCAACGCATGCATGTCGAACTGCATGTCGCGCGCAGCCAGGCAAGCGCTCACCGCGTGTTTGTCATCGGCCAACGGCGCACCCCATATTGCCATGATGGAGTCGCCAATGAAACGGTTCACGGTACCGCCATAGCGCTTGATGATCGCGGTGGCGCGCGAGAAATGTTCGTTCAGCAATTGCGCCACCTGTTCGGGGCCAAGTTGTTCTGAAATATTGGTGAACCCCTTCAGGTCCGTAAACACCAGTGTGATCTCGCGCCGCTCACCGCCCAGCTTGAGTCGTTCCGGGTGCGCCATGATTTCATCCACCACTTCCGGTGCCAGGTACATGGAGAAGGCGCGCCGGGTTTCGCGACGCTGGCGCTGCTCGGAAAAGAAAGCATTGGCACCGAGTCCCGCGTATACCGTGACCACGCTGATCATTGCCGCCAGTGCGGGCAGCCACAGCTTGTATTGGGCAAACAGCCACCAGTCTCCGATAACGACGAGCGCCAGAAGCACGAGCGCGACTGCAGCGCTGACGAAGGGCCGCCAACGGCGCATCAGCAGTGCACTGGCAATGACCGCGATAGCAAGTAGAGCCAGATTCCAGACCCACGGCACGGGGGTAATATATCGACGCGACAGGGCGCTTTCCAGAATGTTTGCGTGAATTTCGACACCGGGCGTGAGCCAGCCGCCGGACCAGCCGGTGAACGGCGTGGCGAAATTGTCGTCTCCGCCACCTGTCTCCACGGAAGACTTCACATCGCGTCCGATCAATACAATCTGATCGCGAAAGACATCTGGCGGCAGATCGGTGTCGGCGTGCAGCGCCTGGTAATAGGAGACGTAAGGAAACGTGTGATCAGGCCCAACGTAGCCGATCATTTTTCCATCAAGCGCTGGTGGTTCCTCGATCAAACCCGGGCGGACGAGATTGGCGCGGCGGATGATTTCCCGCCAGAACACATCCTGCCCTTCCGGGATTCGCCGTAGTACCAGATCGATGTCGCGGGTAATTTCAGCGATGCCATTCGCCGCTCCTGCTGTCTTAAAAAGGTTCAATGGGTCTACCCGCGAAAGCTGCCGAACATATTGGGTTTCTTGATATGCCATGTGCGCGGTAAGGACCACGTTTCCCGCCTTGGCGATCGCCTGCGCAAGCTGCTCGTCGTCTTCGTTGGTCGTTGCCTCGGAAAATCCCACATCGAAGGCGACCAGCATGGCACCGGAACGCCTGAGTTGCTCGATTAGCTGGGCATGGAGACGTCGCGGCCAGGGCAATCGCAAGCCAATTTGCGCAATCGACGGCTCGTCAATACCGATAATGGTGATGGGCAGCGACGAACGGTTCGACGCGCTGGTCGCCATCAAAAGATCGTAACCTTTAAGCTCCAGCAGGCGCCATCCATCCCATGCGCTCAGCGCTGCGAACAACGACAGTGTCAAGATGGACACGACCAAAGGTGCGGAACGCAGAAGAGTGCGGAGACGGTTGAGCATTTCCTGGGTTTTGAAAATGGCGATCAAAAGGATTCAATAACACAATTGTGATCACCCCTTTCCCTAGATCCCTCTCCCTTGATGGGCGAGGGGTTGGGGAGAGGGTGAATTTGCGAAGCACTAACGGTGTTCAATCACCCGACCGATAAACCAGCTTACGTGAATTTGAGTTACTGGCCGTCGATTGTATCCGCCCACCATGGTGCGATGGAACTATCGGGCGAATTCTCAGAAGCGATAGTTGACGACGACGCCGAACACGTCCTTTGTATTTTTCTTCAGCAGATTGAGTGCAAACGCTTCCAGCGACCAGTGCTTGCGATCAAACTCGACGTAGGCGCGTACCTGCAAATCCCAGCCGGGCTCAAGAATGATTCGGTTCGTTTCATCGGAAAAACGTGCCGACCGATAAACGGCCTGCGTGCTCACGTAGCTCCGCGCGGCGTACGTCCAGGTGGCACCGATGGCGGCCTGGTGACGCGGCAGATACGGGATCAGATTGTCGCGAAAAGCACCAAGCTGATTGGCGCTGTTCGTGTAGGTATAGTTGAATCGTGCGGCCAGCGACGGGATGACGATGTGCTCCAGCGACACGGAAGCCCGCTCCAGATTTGCCTCCGAGAAAATCGGTGTGTCTTCGAGCGCATCAGGCTTGGGCGGCAGTGGCAATGTGCGGCTGCGCAGGCGATCCAGATTGGTTACGTCGGCACGCGTATTGAGTACGCCATCGAGTGTTGAATAGAGATTGCGAATTTCCTGCCGTTCCGCGCCCAATGTCATGAAGGTGTTTGGATTCAATTCCCATTCAAGCTGGCCGCGGCAACGTGAAGTCTTGCCGCCGGGGAAAACCAGTTGATCGTCTGTCACGATTCCTGCAATTGCGACCGGTGCCAGCGTACTGAGTGAAGCGGGCCGCGTCCACTCCTGGCAGGCAAAGCGTGCGACCTGTCCGCCGTGGGCGCGGTAAACGAAACCCAATGCACCGTTGGCACGATTGCGGCGCATATTTTCGGCAATATCGACGGGCGAATTAGCTGCGCCCGGGACGACGATGTGAAAATTGCGATCTTTCTGATACTCGCTCCAACCGAGGCGTGCCTCAACAGTCCATCTCGATAGCGTCATTCGCATCGATCCGTAAGCGAGGGCAGAACGGTCGCGATCCGATGAATCGAGTGCATTTCGCGAGACGGCATTGGTGGGGGCGTGCAGGCTGGCATCCTGCAGCAATGCATTCGAGGTTTCGAATCGCGCGGCTTCCAGGCCCCAACTGTATTCAGTGCCAGCAGCGCGCAGCATGGTGTGCCGCAACTGTGCGTCGGTGGCGGTGGGCTTCGTCACAAAGTCGGTCTGCCTTAGCAATGACAGCCCAGGCAGCAAGATGCTTGAACGCTCGTCGACGGTCGAACGCTCGCGGCCAGCGCCGACTTTAAACCAGAATTGTGAAGTTGAATCGAGTGCGTAGTGGCCACCGGCATCAACGCGGCTGTTGTAGCCTGATACGCGCTGGAACACTCCCGTTACATCGCGCGTGCCCAGATCGATGTCTGCCGAGAGCCGGTTTGCATAGATGATGGTTGGCGGGGGGCGTTGTCAGGAGGGTTATCGTCGCCGAATTCGTCCTGTCCGCCACCACCTGATGAGGCGCCGGGCTTAGCCCATCTTATTCATCGCATAGCTGGGATTCAGAAACGGGCATGGTGTAACCATCTGGAATCGCTCAAAAATTGGGTGCTTACGCCACCCTCGAGCGCCGGACAGAATCTGCCATGTGAGGTGGACCCCATCCGTTGGACAGGAATCGGGGTGAGCTAAGAGAGACTCCCACCCGTTGCGTGCCCTCGAACCCGCTCGGGGAAT
>JANYHZ010000044.1 GCA_025362135.1 Betaproteobacteria bacterium
TACTCGGCATTGGCCTGTTTAATCTCCGCTTCGTATTCATTGGCCGAAGTCCAGTTGAAGGTGCCGCCGAAATTGCCCAGGCCCGGATAGACAGCCAGATAGCCCAGCGAGAAAATGATCGTGATATAGAACAGCCACATCCACCAGCGCGGCAAGGGATTGTTGTATTCGGTAAGGTCCTCGTCCCATACATGGCCATGCAGTTCGATTTTCTGGCCTTTCGCCGGGCGCGCTTTGCTTTGTGAATACAGCAACACAGCGCAGCCAAGAATACTCACGAGAGAAATAACAGCGACATACCAGTGCCAGAAATTTGAAATGAAATCGCTCATGGGCGGTCTCCGGCGTTATTTTTTTTCGCAGGCGACGCACTGTCACCAGGCAGATCGCTGTCGGCAAACGGCAGCCTGGAGGCTTCCTCAAAACGCGCTCGCTGGCGTCCGCTGTAAGCCCAATAGACGATGCCGGCGAACACGATGAATGAAAGCACGGTGATGAGGATACGAAGGTCGTTGAGATCCATGGCTATTTCACATTCTTGAGTGACGTGCCGAGTATTTGCAGATAGGCAACCAATGCGTCTTCTTCCGTCTTGCCTTTGACGTCGTCTCCTGCTTTGTCGATTTCTTCCTTGGAATAGGGCACACCGACGCGCGACAGTGCTGTCATCCGCGGTGCGCGTTCGCTCGGATCGAGCTGTGTATTGGCCAGCCACGGATAAGCTGGCATGTTCGATTCTGGCACCAGATCGCGAGGCTGGCGCAGATGCAACCGGTGCCAGTCGTCGTTATAGCGTCCACCAACCCGATGCAAATCCGGGCCGGTACGTTTGCTGCCCCACTGGAACGGATGGTCATAGACGAACTCACCCGCGACCGAATAGTGCCCGTAACGCTCGGTCTCGGCGCGAAACGGCCGGATCATTTGCGAGTGGCAGTTGTAGCAACCTTCGCGCTGGTAAATATCGCGACCAGCCAATTGCAGCGCGGTGTATGGTTTCAGCCCAGCCACAGGTTCGGTCAGTGATTTCTGAAAGAACAGCGGAACGATTTCGACCAGTCCGCCGACGCTGATAACCAGCACGACAAGCACAGCCATCAAACCAATATTCTTCTCGAGGGTTTCGTGCGAAAACTTCATGTCTCAGGCTCCTTTTGCAATCGCTGTTGCACCCACGGGGATGGCAGACACGTGGTTGATCGCGGGAATCGGCGCGTCGTAGGCCTTGCCCAATTGCACGGTCTTGAACACGTTGTAGGCCATGATCAACATGCCGGAAAAGAACATCGTGCCGCCAATCAGGCGGATGGTCCAGTAGGGATAGCTCGCCTTCACGCTTTCAACAAAGCTGAAGGTCAGTGTGCCATCCGAATTCACGGCGCGCCACATCAGGCCCTGCATGACGCCTGCGATCCACATGGAAGATATATAGAGCACGATACCCGCCGTGGCGATCCAGAAATGCAGGCTGATCAGGCGAATGCTGTACATCGCGTTGCGGCCCCAGAGTCGCGGGATCAGGTAATACATCGCGCCGATGGTGATGAACGCCACCCATCCCAACGCGCCGGCGTGGACATGGCCGATGGTCCAGTCGGTGTAGTGCGATAGCGCGTTGACCGTCTTGATCGACATCATCGGCCCTTCGAACGTGGCCATGCCGTAAAACGACAGCGAGACGATGAGGAACTTGAGGATCGGATCGTCACGCAGTTTGTGCCATGCGCCCGAGAGCGTCATGATGCCGTTAATCATCCCGCCCCAGCTTGGCGCCAGCAGGATCAGCGAAAATACCATACCGAGCGATTGTGCCCAATCAGGCAAGGCTGTGTACTGCAGGTGGTGCGGACCGGCCCACATATAGGTGAAGATCAGCGCCCAGAAATGCACGACGGAGAGTCGATATGAGTAGATCGGGCGACCTGCCTGCTTGGGCACGAAGTAATACATGATGCCGAGGAAGCCCGCCGTGAGTAAAAATCCCACCGCGTTGTGCCCGTACCACCACTGCACCATCGCATCCTGCACGCCAGCGTAGGCTGAATAGGATTTCCAGAAGCTCGCTGGAATTTCCGCGCTGTTGACGATATGCAGAACGGCGATCGTCAGGATATAAGCGCCGAAAAACCAGTTGGCAACATAAATGTGCGGCACTTTTCGCCGCACGATGGTGCCAAAAAACGTAATCGCGTAGGCCACCCAGACGATGGTAATAAGAATGTCGATTGGCCATTCCAGCTCTGCGTATTCCTTGCTGGTGTTGATGCCGAGCGGTAACGTGATGGCTGCAAGTACGATGACGAGTTGCCAGCCCCAGAACGTAAATGCCGCCATATTGTCGGAGATGAGCCGTGCCTGACAGGTGCGTTGAACGACGTAGTAGGAAGTCGCAAACAATCCGCAGCCACCAAACGCAAAGACAACGGCGTTGGTGTGCAGCGGGCGCAGCCGTCCGTACGAGAGCCAGGGAATGCCGAAGGTGAGGTCCGGCCAGATCAGTTGCGCAGCGATGATGACGCCAACCAGCATGCCGACAATGCCCCATGCGACGGTCATGATGGCGAACTGCCTGACTACCTTGTAATTGTAGGTTCCTGCGTCGGCCTGCATGTTTGGTTCCCTTTGCGGAATTTTGTTGCGACAACGTGATGGTGGCATCGCAATGAAAATGCGTTTTGATATGGATCAAATGATCGGTAGACCTACGCAGCTTGCAAAACGTAGATCGCCATTCGGCGGGCATTCCGGGCCGAAATCGTTCGATGAGTCGCGCCAGTGCTGGGTTTTCTCATTTCGCTTCTGTCGTGGGCGGCGATGTTTCGACTCCCGCCGGCGGGCGATCCTCATCCATCAAAATGCGATGGCCGGGTCCTTCCAGGTCATCGAATTGACCGTTCTCGGCTGACCACCAGAATGCGACGCCGATGCCGATCGCCAGCACGACGCTGAGCGGAATTAGCAGGATGAGAATTTCCACGCTCAGCTACCCCGATCCGGTAACCCGCTGGCAGCCCGATCACGACGCATCAGGCGCAATGAATTCGCCACCACCACCAATGAACTCAGGGCCATGCCGATGGCCGCTTCGGCTGGCGAAACTTTTCCCGCGACCGCAAGCGGAACCGCGATGACGTTGTATGCGATCGCCCAGTAGAAATTCTGCCGGATGATGTTCACCATCTTCCGCGCCACGGTCTGCGCGGTCAGCAACGGTTGCAAATCAGGTGACAGCAATACTGCATCCGCCGTAAGACGCGTCAGATCCGCGCCGCTGCCGATGGCGATGGATACATCTGCGCAACCCAGCAGTGGGGCATCATTGACGCCATCGCCGACGGCGATAAGGTGCGCGCCATCCTGTTTCAAGGCGGCGGCATAGTCGAGCTTTTGTTGTGGCGTTTGTCGTGCTTTGACGTGCGATGTTTCCATTTCCAGGGCCAAGCCGACCTGTTCGACAATATCCTGCCGGTCACCCGACAGGAGGTGGCTGGTCAGACCGCGATTGCCCAGTGCTGCAATCGAAGCGCGCGCGTCCGGTTTCAGCGGATCGACAAGCACAAACGCGGCTATCCATTCACCGCGTCGACCGAAGAATAATGTAGCTGCGGACGCCGCCGCCGGTGCCGCAGCGCCTACTAATTCCTGAACAAAGTGCGCGTGTCCGAGGCGATAGGTGGTAGCGTCGATATCGCCTTCCACACCCGCGCCGCCGACGGTATTCAATTTTGTCGCAATTGCCTTCGTTGCCACGCGGCTTACCTCGTTCGACTGGCAGACGCGTTCCAGGGCGCGTGCGATTGGATGCAAGGAGCCGGCCTCAAGTGCGCTCGCCGCAGCCAGCACCTGCGCTCGATCAAGTGAACCCAGCAAGTCGATGGACTCGATCGTGATGTGCCCGGTCGTCACGGTACCGGTCTTGTCGAAAACAATATCGGTTGCACGGGCGATTTTCTCCAGCGTATCGGCGCGGGCAATCAGCAATCCTTCCCTCGCCAGGCGGGTAGTCGCGAGCGCCTGTGCGGTCGGCACGGCCAATGCGAGCGCGCAGGGGCAGGTCACCGCGAGTACGGCGATGGCGACCGGAAAGCTCATCGATGGGTCGATCATCATCCAGGCCAATGCCGTCGCCGCCGCCAGCAACAGCGTGACTGGTGAAATCCAGCGCGCCACTCGGTCGGACAATGCAGTCAGTTTTGGCCGTGATGCCAGTGCCTGCTCGGTCAAAACCCGAAGCAGGGCGGCGACTGTTTTCTCACCGGTACGGGTAATGCGCATGAATACCGGTCCGCCCAGATTGAGTGAACCGCCCACCAGCAAGTCCCCGGTAGTGCGCGTGAGCGCATGCGATTCACCCGACAGGAGGGACTCATCAAATTCACTGGTGCCTTCGACAATCACGCCGTCTGCGGCAACCATTTCGCCGCTTGCAACGCGGATCACCTGTCCGGTTTTCAACTCGGCCACAGCCACCGTGTACCCATCGCGCTGATGCGGATACGCCGGCACTGCCCATGCAGCAGCGGGTGCCGCGTTGGTCAGTCGCTCGATCAGGCTAAGTGATGACTCGCGCGCCCACGACTCCAGATAGCGTGCCGCAAGCAACAGGAAAATAAACATCGAAATCGAATCGAAATACATGACGCCGGTACCCCGGAACAAGGCAATACAACTCGTCACGAAAGTGGCGGCGATGGCGAGCGCAACCGGCAAATCCATGCTTGCGTGGCGGATCCGTAAGTCGCGCAAGGCACCAGCGAAGAATTTGCGTGCGGAATAAAGGATGGCTGGCAGTGTGAGTACCAACGCCGCCCAGCCCATCAGTTGCCGTGCCTCCGGGCTGACGTCGTCGGCTGAAGAAAAATACAGCGGAAGCGTGAACATCATCACTTGCATCATGGAAAGCAACGCCACGCCCAGTTCGATCAGCGCGTGGCGACGAAATTTGCGGCGTGCCGCGAAGTCGTTCGCGGCCATAGAAGGTTGGCCACCCAGTCCGACGCGTGTCAGCGCGTTCAAGATCGTACTTAGTGTGGTTTCGTTGGCACGCCAAACTACCGATGCACGGTGCGTGATCTGGTTCACCGAAGCCTGCACGACACCCGGCAATCTCGCCATCGCTGATTCTGCCAGCCAGACGCACGCACCGCAGGTGATACCCTCGATGTACAGGTCTGCCACCCGGGTGTCGGCGTCCGTCGATACGACATACTGGGATTGAATGCCCTTGAGATCGAACAGCGCATCCACAGTCGTCCTCGCAATTGCCGGTGATACGTCCGGCACCGATGTGCGCTCGCGATAATAGGCGTCTAGCCCCGCATCCAGTATGGTCTGTGCGACTGCCTCACAGCCGACACAGCATAGCGCCCGCGTTTTTGCGTCGAAAGTGATGTGATAGCGATCGCCTGTGGTAACGGGCAGTCCGCAATGGAAACAGGTTGTGCTGGCTGCACCTGGCTTCGAGGAAGTTGGCGTAATCGACGCGAACCGCAAACGAGTGGCAATCGTATTCACCGTGCGAGCAATCCGCTAATGGCTGGTGTAACCAGCGACGAGCAAAAGACGCCAAATTCCTGCAGCCGTTCAAGTGTTCCGATACGCGCGAGCCCAAACAGCCCCATCGCCACGACGGCGATGCCGGCCGCGAGGCGGACGTTCGGTTTGCGTGTCCAATTTTGCAAGTGACCGGCCGACCATCCCGCGCCAATCATGGCGGGTAGCGTGCCGACGCCGAACGCAAGCATCGTCGTTGCCCCGCCCGTAGCGCTGCCCGCACTCATGGCGGTGAGCAGCATGGCGTAAACCATGCCGCAAGGGATCCATCCCCACAGCGCGCCAAATATGGCAGCCTGTGCGGGCGAGCGCAGCGGCAGAAACTTGCGTGACCACGGAGAGATATGTCGCCAAAGGTGGCTACCCACTCTTTCCAGTGGTGCCAGAAATTGCGGCATGCCCATCAGGTACAGGCCGGTAAATATGATCATCAGGTTGGCGAACACGAATAGTGTTGTGCGCGCAGCCATAGTCTCGTTGATCACCCAACCCTGCCCCAGACCAGCGAACACGCCGCCCAACGTCCCGGCCATGGCACCAGCGACCGCGTAGCTGGCGATGCGCCCGGCATTGAAGGCGAGCACATTCGCTCCTGCTATGGACGCCGCCAGGGGCGCGCGCGCGCCGGCGGAAGGAGAAATCGCGGCGAATCTAATCGGCACGGTTCGCAACGTGCCAGCGCGCTGATTGGCCGACAGCGGCGACGCCAATGCCACCGTGGCCGAGATGCCACCGCACATGCCGAGGCAATGCACGCTGCCCAGAAAGCCCGTGGTCAGCGCCGTCAGCGGCAACATCCACGCAGCAAGATCAGGACTCATCGGGCAACAAGCGTCAGATCACTTTGGAAAAGCGCTCACGATGTTCGCCGCGCGACAGGTAGCGATCAAACACCATCGCAATGGTCCGCACCAGCAATCTGCCACGCGGTGTGACACTGATCCAGCCCGGTTCCAGCGTGACCAGCCCCTCGGTCGCCAATTCATGCAGGCGCTCCAGTTCATCTGCAAAATATTCGTCGAAACGTATCAAGTGGGCAATTTCGATCGACTCGATCGACAATTCGAAATGACACATGATCGACTGGATGACCGCGCGGCGAAGCAGGTCGTCTGCGGTGAGCTCGATGCCGCGCATCACTGGTAACTCGGCGCGGTCAAGACGATCATAGTATTCATCGAGCGTCTTGACATTTTGGCTGTACGTAGCGCCCACCTTGCTGATGGCAGAGATGCCGAATGCAATGAGGTCGCTGTCGGCATGCGTCGAGTAGCCCTGAAAATTGCGATGCAAGCCGGCGTGTCTCGCGGCGACGGCCAATTCATCGTGCGGCAGCGCGAAGTGATCCATACCGATAAACACATAACCTGCGTTCGTGAGCTTGTGGATGGCGTGCGTCATGATCTGCAGTTTCGCGTCGGCCGATGGTAACTCATCAGGATTGATGCGCCGTTGCGGCTTGAACATGCTTGGCAAATGGGCGTAACTGTATAGCGCGATACGGTCAGGCTTGAGCGCCAGCACGCGGTCCAGCGTGTGGTCAAACCCAAACACGGTCTGCTTCGGCAACCCATAGATCAGATCGATATTGATCGAGGTGACGCCGTGCTTGCGTGCCACCTCAATCGCCCGCGCCGTCTCCTCTTCGCTTTGAATACGGTTTACCGCCTGCTGAACTTCCGCGTTGAAGTCCTGCACACCGAGGCTCATGCGATTGAATCCCAGCTGGCCGAGCGCGGCGATCTTCTCATCGTCGACTGTGCGCGGATCAATTTCGATCGCGTATTCGCCGGGGAGCAATTCAAAATGTTCACCCAGTTGGCGCATCATCGTGCGCAGCTCTTCAGACGACAGGAACGTTGGCGTGCCACCGCCCAAATGCACTTGTTCGGCGCGACGGTTGCCTTCCAGCATGCTTGCCACCAGGCTGAACTCACGATCCAGATAGCGCAGGTACTTGGCGCTGCGTCCATGATCCTTGGTAACGACCTTGTTGCAGCCGCAGTAGTAGCAGATCGTGTTGCAAAATGGCACATGAATATACAGTGACAACGGCTGTACGTTGGCCGCCGGGCCCCAGGCAACGCTGCGTTGGCGCAAGGTGGTTTGATGCGTGCGCATGTCATATGCCTCGATAAAACGGTCCGCCGTCGGATACGAGGTGTAGCGTGGACCGGGCTTGTCGTATTTGCGTACGAGCGAAGCATCTATCAGGACGGGTGCAAGCGGTAACATGTTAATTTCCATGCCTAATGGTGACCCGGTGGCAAATATGTGTTTTGATGTGGATCAAAGGCAATCAACCACTTTGTGCAAATTGTAGAAAGAAGGCGAACTTTCATGTCCAGAGGCGAACTAGCGCGACAGCAAAGTACCCATCTGGTATTGGCTGAACTAAAAGCGGCATGCGCAAACTGCAACCTGCGCGAACTTTGCCTGCCAGCCGGCCTATCCAACGCGGAGCTTGACCAGCTCGACAACCTGGTCAACGTGCGCCGCAAGATCAAGCGCGGCGATGCGCTCTACCGGGCGGGCGAAATTTTCGATGCGATATACGCGGTACGAAGCGGATTTTTCAAATCGCGTGTGACGTACGAAGACGGCCGCGACCAGGTGACCGGATTTTCCATGGGCGGGGAAATTCTGGGCATGGACGGCATCGGACAGGGAACACACAATTGCGACGCCATCGCCCTCGAAGATAGCGACGTGTGCACCATTCCGTACACGCGATTGGAGGAACTGTCGCGCGAAGTCAGTGGCCTGCAACGCCATTTTCACAAAATGATGAGCCGGGAGATTGTTCGGGAGTCCGGTGTCATGATGTTGCTCGGTGTAATGCGCGCGGAAGAACGCATCGCCGCTTTTCTGCTCAATCTGTCGCAGCGGCTGAATGCGCGCGGCTATTCGCCGCTCGAGTTCCACCTGCGGATGACCCGTGAAGAAATGGGCAGCTACCTGGGACTCAAACTGGAAACAGTCAGCCGCGCCTTTTCAAAGTTCCACAATGACGGGCTCATCGAAGTCGAACAAAAATTCGTACGCATCATCGACATTGAGGGCTTGAAGCAGGTCTACGCGCACCACGTGAATTGACGCTTCGGACCGTAGAGGGTCAGCGGCAAACCAGCACCGGTAACTTGCAATGCGTGAGCACTTTGGTGGTCTCGCTGCCCATCAAGAGCGCGGATAGTCCCCTGCGTCCGTGGGAAGCCATCACGACCACGTCACATTTCTTGCGTTTGGCGGTATCAATGATGGCCATGTGCGGCTGATCGGCGGCGACGCTGAGAAACTGTACCGCGACCGACTTTGCCTTGGCGCGCTTTTCAACCAGTTCGCGAACGCGCGCCGTGCTTTTGGCGATGGACAAATCCCAGTCTTTTACGGACATCGGCGTGACCATGTAGCCGTCGCCGCCAATCATCGTAGGGAAGGTCGGTGCGACATACAGTGCTGATACTTTCGCACCGGTACTTGTTGCCAGTTCTGCGGCGAGATCCAGCGCTTTTAGTGATAATTTGCTGCCGTCGGTGGGAACCAGAATGTGCTTGAACATGGCGAATCCTTGTTATTGGAAGACGCTTTCAGCATAGGGCATGGAAGATTGCAGGGTTTGATCGATATCAAACAAAACTCAGTTCCGGGAATATTTACTCGATATCAAACTGCGCTCATCTCCTGTGTAAAGCTCATTTGATGCTCAGTACCGGAATAGTGGAGGTTGCGATGACGCGCATCGCAACCGAGCCCATGAGCAGATTGCCGAACGCGCTGCGCCCCTGCGTCCCCATTACGATCAGGTCACAGCCATCCCTCTGCGCGGTGGCGACGATTTCGGTCGCGGGCTGGCCAACGATTTGCCGTTCGGTGACGCGGCACGACGTTCCTGCGAGCAACGCGCGCGCCGGAACCAGTATTTCTTCGGCTTCGTCCTTGTAATACTGCGCAATCACTTCATTGCCCAGCACCGCCTTGGCGCGCGCGGAAGGCACAGGCAGGTGCACGTTCACGAGTAGCAGTTCCGGATTGATACTGAAAAAATCCGGATGGTCGAGAACATAACGCAGTGCACGCAATGCGGGCTCGGATCCGTCGATAGCGATGAGTACTTTCATGGGTGGATTCCTGTCGTGGGTGTAATGCCTCGCACGATTCGTGCGCAACCCATCAAGCGGCGTTGTACACCGTCCGCACCGGGCTGTTTTTAAGGGCGCATCTTTATTTTGCCAGACGCCGCAAATGTAGCACCAACTGCCAGATCTGTTCGTCGCTGAACTTCGCGTGCGGCGGCATCGCGGTGCCTGGCGAGCCAAAGCGAATGATCCAGAATAACTGGCCATCCGGCACACCGAGCACGGTTTTTGAGCAGGCGAAGTTGCGTGGTCTGGGCTCGTATTGTTTCGCCAATTCACCCTTGCCGTCACCTTGACGACCGTGGCAAAGGGCGCAGGATTCGTTGCCGTCGGTACCAAGGAAAAGCTGCTCGCCGACGCGCAGATTTTGCGGCGTCGCCGGCAGTGGATTGCTGCGTTCCAAATATTCTGCCGGTGCGTTTCCCGTGAAGCGCGGCTGGGGACATTCGCCTGCGGCAGGTGCCGCGCTCAAATACGGTGACGCACTGGCAATCATGAAGCTCAGCGTTAGAGCAGCTTTCGTGTAATTCAACATGTGTTTTCCGATCACGGTAAATATACGGACGCAGGGCATGTGGGTGTGTGAACTCTCCCCAAGTATGTCAAATGTGGTTTCCATGTATCTTGATTTGGCGCAAATGCAGAGGTAATTTCCGCTCCACCGACGCGACGGTCGGGCGGTCGGGTACAAGCGGTAAAATGTCGTATGAACGCTGACCTCATTTCCGCCTTCGTGCTCCTGTTCCTGGTGCTCGACCCTCTGGGCAATCTTCCGCTTGTTGCCTCGCTGCTGAAGCAGGTGGATTCGAAACGCCGCGCCCGCGTGGTGGCGCGCGAATGCCTGATCGCCTATCTCATCTTGCTGGCCTTCATGTTCGGTGGTCGCCAGTTTCTGGAC
The DNA here is from genome assembly GCA_025362135.1 of Betaproteobacteria bacterium. Lineage (GTDB taxonomy): Bacteria > Pseudomonadota > Gammaproteobacteria > Burkholderiales > Usitatibacteraceae > UKL13-2. The sequence goes on from JANYHZ010000044.1 coordinate 10,588, forward strand.
GTGATGCATCTCTCCGAAATATCGCTCTCCATCGCGGGCGGCGTGATCCTGTTCATGATCGCCATCAACATGGTTTTTAAATCCACCGAGAGCGTTTTCGGTGAATCGCTCGATCACGAGCCTTTTATCGTGCCTCTCGCGATCCCGCTTATCGCCGGGCCGTCGGCACTGGCCACGGTCATGCTGATGGTATCGCGCGAGCCAGCCAAGCTTGGTGTCTGGGTGGCGGCGATGACGGCGGCGATGGTGGTCTCTGCGGTGCTGCTGGTGCTGGGTGAACGGATTGAGAAATTATTGGGTAAGCGCGCGATGGAAGCCATCGAGCGATTGATGGGTTTGATCCTCACTGCGATCGCAGTTGAAATGCTGCTCGGCGGTATCAAGCAGTTTTTGCTGCAGGTGAACTCGTGAGCAAAGCCTTTACCAAGGAAAGCGATCAGGACGATGACAGCGATCTCGACGACGGTCCTTCACCATTGCCCACTGGCAGCAAGAACTACATCACACCGGGTGGCCACAAGCGCCTGAAAGACGAATTCGACTATCTGCTGAAAAAAGACCGCCCTGCAGTCACGGCGGCGGTTTCATGGGCCGCCAAGAATGGTGATCGCAGCGAGAACGCCGACTACCAGTACGGCAAAAAACGCTTGCGCGAAATCGACCGGCGATTGCGTTTCTTGACCAAGCGACTCGACATCGCCGAAGTCGTCGATCCGGAAACGCCGCGCGAAGAGGATTCGGCTGATCAGGTTTTTTTCGGTGCGACCGTTACCTACGCGCATGCCAATGGCGATGAAAATACGATCACGATTGTCGGCGTCGATGAGATCGACCTGAAACGCAATTACATCAGTTGGATTTCGCCGCTGGCGCGTGCCCTGATGAAGGCGCGGCCAGGGGATGCGGTTACCTTGCGTGCACCGGGGGGTGTTGAGGAACTGGACGTGATCGAGGTGAATTACGTTCGTGTTGTTGTGGAGGCGTTTGTGCCGACAGAAGCAGTGTTCGCGGTGGACAAACAATCGTAGAACGCCATTGGGCGCGGTTTTCGGAAGATAAATGCCTGTGAAGGCGCGCCGGTGCTTGTGTTTGTTATTTGACCGAATCCCCGTATCTGCGCTGCACACTGCGTCGAAGGGTTCTCCTCTCCCGGATTTCCCGGAACAGGATCGGCCACTTAGGCGCTGATCAGTTTCAGGTTAAACGCGCGCTCCACCAGCCACACCAACGCCACCAGCAGGGTGAAACAAGAGCCGCCCACAAACACGCCCTTTCGGTAGAGCGCAGTATTTCGCAACAAGTAAGCCAGTGGCAAAAATCCCGCCACGATGGCGAGTTGACCGGTTTCAACACCCAGGTTGAACCCGAGCAGGGATAACACCAGGGCGTCTTTGGGCAGGCCCAATTCGGTGAGTACGCTGGCAAAACCAAAACCGTGAATCAGGCCGAAACTGAAGGCCACCAGCCAGCGCCTGCGCTCCACCATCGGCCAGAGATTATTGGCCGCCGCCAGCACCACAGATGCTGCAATCGCCGATTCCACCAACCGTGACGGCAACGACACAATCTGCAGCGTCGCAAGTGTGAGCGTGATCGAATGCGCCACGGTAAAGGCCGTGACCACCCACAGCACTTCGGTCAGCGCCGCGCGAAACGATCCCACCCCCGTCCAGCGTCGCGCTTCATGTACCAGCACGGCAGGCAACAGCAGCGACAACAAGAACAGGATGTGGTCAAAGCCGATCCAGATGTGCCATATGCCCTCGACCAGATACTGCCCGAACTGCGCCAGCCGCGAAGTCTCACCGGCTTGTACCTTCAGCACACCGGTATCGGGTGCCAGTACGGCCGAATGCGACACACCATCGAGCTCCAATCGCAGCAGGCCGCGATGCAGGGCATCGAGATCAAACAGCAGTCGATAATTCAGCGCCAGCGCCTGGGTGCTTGACGGGCACGAGCCACGCAGGCGCAGCACCGCATAAGCCCCGTCGGTGTGGTTGTCCACCAGGTGCTCCACGACCTGCAACACGCAGTCGCCGCCGCGCTGCACATTGAGGCGCCCCAGCGCCCACGCGGTGATGTCGGCATGGCGCGCACTCACTTCACCCCAGGTAAGCTCGCCATCGCCGTTGGCATCCAGGCCGATGGCGAAGTCGATGTCGCGCAGGGCAATGTCCCACTGGCCCGACACTTCCTGACCCTTCACACTCAGTACCAGATAGCTGTCGCTGGCCTTGTGCGCCATGGCAGGCGAGGCAAACGACGCGAGCAGGATACAAAGCAGCACCCGCAGCAGCGTCATGGCCTGAGCTCCGGTTTGGTGTTGGGCGGCGTCGTGACCTTGGCATCGGCAACGGGCTTCACCTGCGCGGATATCACGCCAAGTTGCCGCAAATGAGCGTCTTCAAATCCGCTCGACTCGAGCCAGGCACGCACCGGCTGCGCGGCCCCCGCATCTCCCGCCGCGATGGCAGCTTCGAGAAGCGCGCGGGCATCGCGCGGTTCACGCTGCACCCGGTAGTTGGCTGCCGCAACCACCAGCGCCGCAGCTGCATTGCCGGCCAACTGCAATTCATAGCGTGCCTCTTCGGCTCGATGTGTGGTGTCGCCGCGCATTCTGGCGGCGGCAAACCGGTCGCCCAGCGCCCGCACGTGTGCCTTCGCAGACGGCAGCTTGAGGTTGGTTTCGGCGAGCGCCAGGCGCAGCAGCAAGCCGTCGGATGCATCCCAATTGGCAAGCCACTTCACCACTTCGGCAGGGCGCTTTTGATCCAGCAAGAAATCGCTCCAGGCGGCCAGCAAATAGCCGTCGTCCTGGCCCAGCGCCAACGCGTCGCGGTAATACTGTTCGGCTTTTGCAACCTGCCCGCGCCATGCCGCCACTTCGCCCAGGCGCGTGAGCAACCAAAGCCGGTTACCCGCATTCTGGGTGCCGTCCAGCGCACGCTCCAGGGCGGCAAAGCCGGCTTCCATCTGCCCGCCATAGGCATGTACCAAGCCGATACAGCCGCCGGTTAGCGTGTTGCGGCCCAACGCCTGCAAAGCGTCACATTCAGTTTTGGCCGCCGGGTAGTTGGCCTGGACCAGAAAGATCGCTCCGCGCCAAGCGTGGCCCGACGCAAACTTCGGGTCGACCTTGAGCGCATTGGCGAAGTCAGCCAGAGCCCCTTCGAACTCGTGCCGGTATTGCTGCAACTGCCCGCGCACCGCGAGCAGCGACGGTGCCTGGCTCTGGGCAAATGGCGTAATCACCGCATCCGCATAGCCCACATACCGCGGGTCCCCACGCGCCACTGCCAGGTCAAAGTAACGCTGGGCGAGCTGTGTCGCGGGCAGCGTGTCCGTCGTTGCCTCTTGGGCCGCGCGGGTCACCGCTGCGCGCAGGCCGGTCAATTCGCGTGCCGTGGCGTCACCGGGCCGCATCGGCAGGCGTTCCAGTACCTCGGCCTGGTCGGTGGGCAGGCGCGGCGCGGCCAACACGTATGCCGAGGGCAAACAAACCCACGCCGAGGCCAATATCGCCAAAACCATTGAATAACTGGTGTTTACAGAGTGACTTATTCGCATATTTACAGTAAAGTGCGCCTCACGTTTATTATGAACGTTCAACTACAACCAAACCCCGGGAGTCTATACATGAAAAAGCTATTATCGATTTTGATTGCTGCCTCTTTCGCAGCCTCGTCCGTCGCCGCGTTCGCAGCGGCTCATGGCGGTGCCATGAAGGATGATGACAAGAAGATGGCCGAAAAGATGGAAGCATGCAAAAAGATGGATGCGAAAACAGCCGACGACAAAATGAAGGCTGAATGCAAGAAGATGATGGAAGAGAAAAAGCCGGAAGCCGCAAAGAAATAAGTCAGCGTCGTGTGTTGACTCTGTTCAACACAGCGTCTTAAAAATCGGGCCTCGTGCCCGATTTTTTTGCCGACGTTGTAGTTCTGACGTCTCGCTGACGTGCGCAGTAACGGTGTTTGCTGATGAAAAAACCACAGATCGCCGATTGGCGCGGTCTTTCAGCCACATATTGTCTGGAAGGCGCACCCGATCTGTAGTTTGCGCCCCTCTGGCTACCCGACGCGGGTTAACTTTCATACGGGCATAGGCAAGAGCGGGCCAAGTGAAAGTCCTTTGATCTCTATCAAAAGTGCCAGCCGCCATTACGCTGATGATGCTACCCATGAAGCTTTTGGCGGCAACCCGTCAGCTATCGCGACGCTGGCCGGTCGCCCTGATGACAAAATGAAGGTAACTGCATGGCAATGGTGGAGAACAAAAGAATTCTGGTCACCGGTTTGTTAAGTAAACGTTCGATCGCTTATGGTGTCGCCAAGGCGCTGCATCGCGAAGGCGCGGAGCTCGTTTTCACCTACCAGGGCGAGAGCGTGCGCGACCGTGTGGAAAGTTTGGCGTCCGAATTCGGCGCAACGGTGGTCTTGCCCTGCGACGTCGGAAGCGACGAGGAGATTGCCGAATTATTTGCAAAACTTGCGCAATCCTGGGACGGGCTCGATGGCATCATCCATGCCATTGCCTACGCGCCGCGCGAGTCGCTCGCCGGAGATTTTCACGCAGCGGTAACGCGTGAAAACTTCCGCATTGCCCATGACATCAGTGCATACAGCCTCGCCGCACTGGTCAAAGGCGCGTTGCCGCTGATGACGGGGCGCAGCGCGGCAGTAGTGGCAATGACGTATCTCGGTGCGGTGCGCGCTGTACCGAATTACAACGTCATGGGGCTCGCCAAAGCCAGCCTGGAAGCGTGCGTGCGCTATCTGGCATTCAGCCTCGGACCGATGGGCATTCGCGTAAATGGCATTTCGGCGGGGCCGATCAAGACTCTTGCTGCTGCAGGCGTGGGTGATTTCAACAAGTTGCTCAACCACGTCGAGAAAAATTCACCACTGCGGCGAAATGTGACCATCGAGGAAGTCGGTAACACGGCGGCGTTTCTGTGCAGCGATCTCGCCAGTGGCATCAATGGTGAAATCACTTATGTTGACGGTGGCTTCAATATTTCCGGCCTCAGCAAGGATCAACAATAGTATGCCGCCGCCGGAATTGAAGGCAAACCCTGTCTTGCGCATCAAGGGAAAATCACTGCTGCCAATCGTGCAGGGTGGCATGGGCGTGGGTATCTCGGCGCATCGCCTCGCGGGGCACGTTGCCCGTGCCGGTGCAGTGGGCACGCTATCGAGCGTGGATCTGCGGCGCCATCATCCCGATTTAATGGCACAGACGGCAAAAAGTCGCGACAAGGATCTCATCAACCGCGTCAATCTGCTGGCCATCGACCGTGAACTACGCGCGGCACGCGAAATTGCCGACGGAAATGGCTTGATCGCGATCAACATCATGCGGGCGGTCTCCGAATACGTTGCGAACGTGCGTCAATCCTGCGAGTCCGGTACCGGAGCGATCGTGGTCGGTGCCGGCCTGCCGCTCGATCTGCCGGACCTCACGGCTCAATATCCCGATGTCGCCTTAATCCCGATTCTTTCCGACTCGCGTGGCATCAATATTGTGCTCAAAAAATGGTTGCGCAAATCGCGCCTTCCCGACGCCATCGTCATCGAGCATCCGCGTTATGCGGGCGGGCATTTGGGCGCCGCAAAAATCGCTGACCTCGAAGACCCACGTTTTGATTTTCCACGTGTACTGGAAGAGACCTTTGCCGTATTCAGGGAACTGGGAATCGAGCGTGAAAATGTGCCTCTCATTCCGGCCGGTGGCATCAACACACCCGAGCAGGTGCACGAACTGTTTTCGCTGGGCGCAAGCGCCGTGCAGGTCGGCACGCCATTTGCCGTTACCGAGGAAAGCGATGCGCATCCAAATTTCAAGCGCGTGCTTGCCGATGCCGAACCCGAAGACATTGTCACGTTCATGAGTGTCGCCGGGCTGCCGGCTCGTGCGGTAAAGACCCCGTGGCTGGAGAAATACATGGCCAAGCTACCGGTGCTGCAACGCCGCGCCAAGCCCCGTACCGACTGCACACTGGCGTTCGACTGCCTGGAGCAGTGCGGGCTGCGCGACGGTATCGAGCGCTTCGGACAATTCTGCATTGACCATCACCTCGCGGCGGCGCTTGCAGGCGATATTGAGCACGGTCTGTTTTTTCGCGGGGCCGCACCACTGCCGTTTGGCAAGCAGATTCGTCCGGTCAGGGAGCTGATCGAATATTTGCTGAACGGCATCAGGCCGGTAGATTTTGTTTCGGTTGGTTGAGGGCCGCCGCGATAGCCAGCAGATTGTCAAATTGCTGCGTTGACGCCGGGAGTCTGCGCCAATGCGCGGCGCGCGCGCTCCTGCAGCGCCCGGTATGATCGTTCCCACTCACCGGCGCGGGGTGTGGTCCTGGCGAGTGTTCGAACCAGCGCGTGCATCTCACGCAGTTCGGCTTGCGCGCCCGCCATCGCTTCGCGATGCTCATGCGCATAAACCAATTCAACTTTGCGATCCTGGCAAATGCCGACGCAGGTTTGCGGGGCCTCGATTTTCCCGCAGCCGATGCATTGCCAAGCTTTAACGTATTCTGGCACCGCATTACTCCTCGATAAGAAGTTCGCGCTTCGCGGGCAGGTGGGTACCGTCGTCCGCACCTGGCAATGGGTCTTTCCTTTCGATGATTGCCGGCCATACCTTCGCCAAACGCGCATTGATGGCGACGAAATCGGACTGATCTTTTGGCACGTCAGTCTCCGCAAAAATCGCCCCGGCGGGACACTCGGGTACACATAATGTGCAGTCGATGCATTCGTCCGGGTCGATGACCAGAAAATTTTTCCCCTCGCGAAACGCATCGACCGGGCATACCTCAACACAGTCGGTATGTTTGCAGTTGATGCACGCTTCCGTGACGACGTAAGTCATGGTATCAGTGGCGGATGAAATCGATGATGATCTCTCCTGCTTCGCGTTGGCGGTATTCGACGCGCACCTCGTCGCCGTATCGTTCATGCAGTTGATGCAGTAGCGGGATCGGGTCGTGATCGTTGACGAAGCGCATGGTTTCGCCGGATTCCAATGCGTCAAGAGCACCAAAGATGGCCGCATGGCGAAAACGTTTTGCAACGCCGCGTGCATCGAAGGCGTAGACGGCGAGGGGAGTGACATGATGCCGGGCGCACGAGTTCATCAGGAATGCCTTTGTGTTTGGGTGAGAAATTTTGCGCTGGTAACGGTATCAGGCATCGCACTGATCGGGGTTTTTTGTCGTCTGCGGCGCAGGCTGGCTACGACCAACAGCATGAATAACGTGAGCGCGACTGCATTGGCGATCGCTGCGTATTGACGCACCACGAACCATTCGGTCAACCCGGCCACAACGCGTACTGCCAAACTAAGATGCAGTAGCGCCAGCGGAAGGTAGAAGCCCTTGTGCCATTGGACTTGCAGTGTGGTTACGGCGGGCAGAATGATTGGTGCATGGCCGAAGACCATGGAAAGTACAAAGCCCAGCAGCAGGGCGTGCAGGGCAGCGTCGCGCAGTGTCGCGCCGGTCAGAAACGCGCCCGTCATACCGAAAATCGCGGCGATGCCAAGCCAGACATAACCCGAGAGCAAGCACGCGGCCATGTAGCGTGTAAGGCCACCCACCGTGATTGTGTGACGGGCGATATCGAAACGCAACAGCCAGATGGCGAGTGCAAGCAATGCGGCGGCGAAGAGTCGAAGTCCGGCATCTTCAAACACCACCGTGCCAAGCGCGCCCGTAGTCAGCGCGATCACAATGATTGCAAATGCGACGCGGGCAATAGGTGGCGTAGGCATGAAACGAGAGAGTTCCAGTCTTTCCCCGGCGATGGTCAGTAGCAGGTATGCGGCCCAGAGTGGTACGGCGAGAGTAACCCTGCCATCAATGGCCCAGACCAGATTGCCAGCGAGCCACAGCAATGCCGCGATGGTCAGCACCGCGTGGTGCGCGACCGGTTGGCGCAGCCAAACGCTGGCGCACGCTGCCGACATGATCAAGGCCGCGAAACACAACAGCCACGCTGCCCACAAGGTCGGCGCGCCTGCAATCATCGCCACGGCTGCAATGCCAGATAGCAGCGGTGCGACGTACGGCCAGCGGTTGCCGAGCGCCACTGCCCGCTCAAGGGCGATAACCGTACCGAAAAACCCACCGACCATCAACGCGCCATGCACGCCGATCAAGCGGGTAATGGTGTCCGGCATCGGCAGACCCAGCCGGGCGAGTCCGGATAGCACACCGCACACCAGCGCGGCAACCGCCGGCAACACCAGCAGCAGGCGCAATGGTGGCGGTAAAGGATTCACGCTAGGTATTCGCGCCGCAACAGGGTGCTTTGATTCCCGGCGCGGCGGTTGCCTCAGCCGTTTTGCCGATGCGCACCTGCCAGCGTGTCGGCCCCTGTTCAACATAATTCCAGTTGAACAGGCCGGTGGATTCTGCCTGGAACTGGTAAAACAAGGGTTTCGGATCGTGATCATTGGTGAGCAACATCGCCTCGCCAGGCGGCAATGCTTCAAAGATGCCAAAAATCAATGGGTGGCGATTGCGCGGCAAAATGTCGCGTACATCGACGGTCACGGCGGTGGATGTGTTCATTTATTTCTCCGGTTAAACGGGTGAACTAGCAGGCCCTACATTTCCCAGCCCAGGGTTGAACGTGCCTTGTCGCTCATGCGCAGTGGTGACCACGGAGGCTCCCAGACGAGGTTGATCTCCACCACGGAACCAGCAGGTAAACATTCCTGCAGCACGAATTCCGCTTCCGCTGCGATGCTCTCGCCCATTGGGCAGGCGGGTGAGGTGAGGGTCAGGTCGAGCCTTACGCCATCAACTGTTCGTTGCAGCCCATAGACCAGCCCCAGGTCAACGATATTGATCCCGACTTCCGGATCAACCACCTGGCGCAGGGCATCGCACAATTTGTCAGAATCAGTCATCATTTCCTTAAGATGTATTATCTATACATCTTAAATATAAATCAACTATTTCTTAAAAGCAATATATTTGGTACATCTTATATTGTTGGCGCGCTTTCTGGCTAGTCGACAGCGCTGCGCAGGGCGACGAACTTGCAGCTCAATTTCGCGAGGCGGCTTTTTTTTTCGCAGTGGGATGCAGACGTATCGGGCGGGTCGCCACATTGCGGTTGCGCTTGCCATCTTTTTTGATCAGATCGTCAAGCGTGACAGCGTCTAGTACCTGTAAATAAGCCGCCGTCGCCGAGCTCAATACCCCTTTCAGGATGCAGGACGGTGCATAGACGCAGGCATTACTTTCCCGGTTAAAGCATTCCGCCATAAAAAAATCGGTCTCGGTATTGCGCACGACGTCGCCAATATTGATGTCTGCGGGTTCTTTATTGAGCTTGAGTCCGCCGTTGCGACCGCGAACCGTTTCCACCATACCGGATAGCCCCAGTTGATGTGCCACCTTCATCAAATGATTTTTGGAAATGCCGTGCAGGTCAGCGATGTCCTGAATCGTCGCCAGGTGATCGCGATTCAGGCCCAGATACATCAGCGTGCGCAGCGTGTAATCGGTATATGCCGTTAATCTCATTTTTTACCCATGGTTCGTTGATGACCGCGTGAAGACTCCCGTCGCGATTAGTGCAGCCTTAATGAAGTACGCAGTATATATGTTTACAGAAGTTTTCAAGCAAACAGTTTTATAAGATGTATTTTGTGTGCATCTTACGATAAATGGATATAGAATACATCTTTGCGGCATTTGAATTTTCCCTTCGGCCGTCCGTATTTCAACTCTATCAACAAGGAAACCATGCCATGCACCCCACGCGCAAACTCTGGACCTGGCTCGCAGTCATTTGTGCACTGTCCTTCGCTGTTCTAGGCTGGGTCGGGACCGAGATCTATCTGACTGCACCGCCCATTCCCAAACAAGTCGTTAGCAGCAATGGCGCTGTGTTGTTTTCGGAAGGGCAGGTACAACGCGGACAGGAAGCATGGCTTTCCGCTGGTGGGCAGCAGTTGGGGTCGGTTTGGGGACATGGTAGTTATGTCGCGCCGGATTGGTCGGCCGACTGGCTGCATCGCGAAGCGCTGGCTTTGCGCTCGGTGTGGGCACAGCGTGAATTCGGCAAGCTATTTGAACAACTTGGTGTCGGTCCGCAAGCTGAATTGAATGGCCGTCTCAAGAGCGAGATGCGGCGCAACACTTACGATATCAAGACCGGCACCATCACGCTGTCCCCTGAGCGGTCTGAGGCGGTGCAGCAGGTCGCCAGGCATTACATTAGCTTGTTTGGCGATGACCCGTCGCTGGACAAGCTGCGCGAACAATACGCGATGAATTCAGGATCATTGCCTGATCAGGCCGATCTACAGGCGCTCCCGGCATTTATATTCTGGGCGGCATGGTCGGCAGCAACGGATCGTCCAGGTGCCAGCGAACTGAGCTACACCAGTAACTGGCCACACGAAGCGTTAGTCGGTAATACGCCGACCGCCGGTGCTGGCATATGGTCCATCGCCAGTATTATTTTCATGCTGGCGGCCATTGCCGGCATGATTTTCTACCACTCCCTCAGTAAAGAGGAGGGCGATCCGACGCCGCCTAAACTCGACCCCCTGTTCGACCTGAAGCCGACCCCTTCCATGAAGGCGACGAGGAAATACTTCTATGTGGTCATCGGGCTGATCCTGACGCAAGTCGGCATGGGCGTGATTACCGCCCACTATGCGGTAGAGGGCCTAAGCTTTTTCGGCTATCCCCTGGCAAAGATACTGCCATTTACGGTAAGTCGGACTATACATACCCAGTTCGCGGTGTTGTGGATCGCGACCGCATGGCTTGCCACCGGTCTGTATATTGCACCGGCGATTTCCGGCCATGAACCGAAATATCAAAAGCTCGGTGTCAATGTGCTGTTCTACGCTTTGCTGTTTATCGTAGTCGGCTCAACTGCATTCGGCTGGATAGGCACCTTGCAGCATCTTGGCAATGACTTCACGTTCTGGATCGGCAATCAAGGCCTGGAATTCACCAGCATGGGACGCATTTGGCAAGTGCTGTTGTTTGTCGGCCTGTTGTTCTGGGTCACGCTGTTGGGACGCGGCCTGATGCCTGCCTTGAAAAAGCCATCCGAAAGCCGGGGTCTGATTGCGATGGTTTTTCTGGCTGCACTCTGCATTGGCGGTTTCTACGCAACATCCCTGACCTGGGGACAAAAAACGCATTACTCCATGATCGAATACTGGCGCTGGTGGCTGGTGCATTTGTGGGTGGAAGGCTTCTTTGAAGTGTTCGCCACGGCGGTCATTGCCCTGTTGTTCACACGTCTTGGCCTGATCCGCGCCAGTACGGCCAACAGCGCCATCGTGCTGGAAACCATCGTGTTCCTGTTCGGCGGCATTCTGGGCACCCTGCATCACCTGTACTTCACCGGCACGCCGACCTTCGTGATTGCCATTGGCGCGATGTTTTCAGCGCTGGAAGTGGTACCACTGGCCATGATCGGCATCGAAGCCTGGCGCAACTATCAACGCTCCAGGGCGGCACCCTGGGTGCAAGCCTACAAATGGCCGATTCTGTGCTTTATCGCGGTGGGCTTCTGGAACGTCGTCGGTGCCGGGTTGCTCGGTTTCTCGATCAATACACCGATCGCGCTGTACTACATGCAAGGACTCAACATGACGGCCGCGCACGGCCATGCGGCGCTATTCGGTGTGTATGGCATGCTGGGTATCGGCTTGTTGTTGTTCTGCTTGCGCGGCCTGTCTGATCGCGCTGCGTGGTCGGACGCGCTGTTAAAACCAATGTTCTGGTCACTCAATATCGGGCTGGCCATGATGGTGTTCATCTCACTGGTGCCGTCCGGTATTTACCAAGCGTGGGCGAGCATCACCCAGGGAATGTGGTTTGCACGTTCACCGGAGGTTATCCATTCAAAATTCATGGAAACCATGGTGTGGATGCGGGTGCCGGGCGATGTGGTATTTGCATTCGGCTGCCTTTTCCTCGCCTTGTTCGCGCTACGGTTGCTGACGCATGGCAAACGCCAGCAGGCCCTGCTGGTGCCGGTGGTGGTAGCCGACCCAGGTTGAGTTGAGGCGAATTAGCGGCTGAGCGAAATGGACTACAGCGCGATCAAACAACTGCACATTGCTTGTGCAGCGTTAAGCGGCAGCCTGTTCTTGCTGCGCGGCATCTGGATGCTGCGCGACTCGAGCTTGCTGCAGCGGCGCTGGGTCAGGGTGGTGCCGCATGTCGTCGATACCTTGTTGCTTACCAGCGCCATATTCCTGGTGGTCTTTAGCGGGCAATATCCGTTTGCGCAAAGTTGGCTTACCGCCAAGGTCCTCGCGTTACTCGTCTACATCGTCCTCGGTATTGTCGCCTTAAGGCCTGGCCGGAGCAAAGCGCTTCGTGGTTGGGCGCTCATTGCGGCATTGGCGGTATTTGCCTATATCGGGTCGGTGGCAATGACGAAACACGTTTTTGTGTTCGTGTAAGGTTCGCACGACGCATGTTCATCAATTCGAAACGCTCCTTGGCTGCGAAGCTCTCTGTGATCTAAATCATGTTGTGTCGAAATAGTTGTTCCGCTTGCGCCTTGCCCGTTGACGCCACAATATGTGGTGGATATTGTGTGTCAACACCACTACCGATGGACACACATGCTTGCGACTCCTGAGAAATTTGTTCCCGCCACCGCCGGCCTGACGCGGGTAACCAAGCGCAACGGCGCCTTGCTGTCATTCGATTCGCGCAAGATCATGAACGCTATCGCCAAGGCCGGACAGGTGACGGGCGAATTCGGCGCACGCGAGGCGAATGAGCTTGCGGGGCAGGTGACGCAAACGTTGTTCGAACGCTATGCAAGTGGCGTCGCCTGCGTTGAAAACATCCAGGATATCGTCGAGCGTCAACTTGTCGACCAAGGTTTTTTCACTACTGCTCGTGCGTACATCGTCTACCGCGAACAGCATCGGAAATTGCGAAATGATCGCGAGTGCGTTGTCGATGTTGGTACATCGGTCAATGAATATCTGCAACAACTCGACTGGCGGGTCAATGCCAACGCCAACCAGGGCTACTCGCTGGGTGGGCTGATCCTCAACGTTTCGGGCAAAGTCATCGCCAATTACTGGCTGACCCACGTGTATCCGCCGGAAGTCGGCGAAGCGCACCGCGTCGCAGATTTTCATATTCACGATCTCGACATGCTGGCGGGCTATTGCGCCGGTTGGTCCTTGCGGACTTTTCTCAACGAGGGACTCAATGGCGTGCCGGGAAAAACCGAAGCCAAACCGCCCAAACATCTTTCCAGCGCGGTCGGGCAGATCGTCAATTTTCTCGGCACACTGCAGAACGAATGGGCGGGTGCACAGGCGTTCAGTTCCTTCGACACCTATATGGCGCCGTTCATTCGTAAAGACGCCTTGTCCTATCGCGACGTCAAGCAATCCATCCAGGAGCTTATTTACAACCTGAACGTACCCTCGCGCTGGGGCACCCAGACGCCGTTCACCAACTTGACCTTTGACTGGATCTGCCCGGAGGATTTGCGCGAACAGATTCCGGTCATCGCCGGCGAAGAAATGCCGTTCAGCTACGGTGATCTGCAGGTTGAAATGGATTTAATTAATCGGGCCTATATCGAGGTGATGATGGAAGGCGATGCGAAAGGCCGTGTCTTTACCTTTCCCATCCCGACTTACAACATCACGCCGGACTTCAACTGGCAACATCCAAACACCGAGCTCCTTTTTGAAATGACGGCGAAGTACGGGCTGCCGTATTTCCAGAATTTTCTCAACTCCGAGATGAAGCCCAACATGATCCGCTCGATGTGCTGCCGCTTGCAACTCGACTTGCGGGAGCTATTGAAGCGCGGCAACGGCCTGTTTGGCTCGGCTGAGCAGACCGGTTCGCTGGGCGTGGTCACGTTGAACTGCGCCCGCCTGGGCTACTTGCACAGTTTTGATGAAGCAGCGCTGTTCGACCGGATTGACGAACTCATGGAATTGGCCAAGACGAGTCTGGAAATAAAACGCAAAGTCATCCAGGGCCATATCGATGCGGGCCTCTTTCCCTACACCCGGCGTTATCTGGGCACATTGCGAAATCATTTTGCGACCATTGGTGTCAACGGCGTCAACGAGATGATCCGCAATTTTACCGACGATAGTGAGGACATCACGACAGCGTGGGGGCATGATTTTGCGCTGCGCCTGCTCGATCACATTCGCGCCCGCATCGTCGGCTTTCAGGAACAGACCGGCCACCTGTACAACCTCGAAGCCACACCGGCTGAAGGTACCACCTACCGCTTCGCCAAGGAAGACCGAAAGCGCTTTCCCGATATCCTGCAAGCCGGCACATCGGAGATGCCGTACTACACCAATTCATCGCAATTGCCGGTGGGTTTTACCGACGACCCTTTCGAGGCCCTGGAGCGGCAGGACCCGCTGCAACGAAAATACACGGGCGGTACGGTATTGCATCTGTATCTCGGCGAACGCGTCTCCTCCGCGACCGCCTGCCGGGAGCTGGTAAAGCGTGCTTTTACCCGCTTTCATCTTCCCTATATCACCGTGACTCCGGCATTCTCCATTTGTCCGAACCACGGTTATCTCGCGGGCGAACACGCGTTCTGCCCGAAATGCGACGACGTCATGATCACGAAGAAGCGCGCTGCCGCAATCGATAACGATAACGATACAAAGCCCCAACCACAAGGAGAAATCTCATGACCGCACGCCTCAAGTGTTCCCCGGCAAACGTCCATCCCTTGCTTACCAATGACGAACGCCAACCCTGCGAAATCTGGACGCGCGTGATGGGCTATCACCGTCCCGTCTCGTCGTTCAATGTGGGCAAGAAAGGCGAGTTCTACGAGCGCCAGTATTTTGTTGCGGGCAAGCCCGTACTACAGGAAAAGCTGCCAGTCTGTGCTTAGAGTGGCGGGCATCACGCCGCTATCCACGACCGATTTCCCCGGCCAGTTGGCGGCAGTGGTATTTGTGCAGGGCTGTGCATGGCGCTGCCGCTACTGTCACAACCCCGAAATACAATCGCGTCGTGAAGCGCCCACGACATCGTGGCAAGCGGTGCTCGATTTTCTCGACCGTCGGCGAGGGCTGCTGGACGCAGTTGTGTTTTGCGGCGGCGAGCCCACGGTGGATCGCTATCTTGCACCAGCTATTGAGCAGGTAAGGCAACGCGGCTTCAAGGTGGGATTGCACACCGCTGGCATTTATCCTGGCCGCCTGCGCGCCTTACTGCCGAAGATCGATTGGGTCGGTTTTGATGTCAAGGCCCCATTTGCGGACTATGCGGCCACGACCGGGGTGCGTGACAGCGGCAAGCCCGCGCTAGAGAGCCTCATGCACCTGCTCGCATCAGGTGTCGCGTATGAGGTTCGGACCACGCGCCATCCGGCCTTGCTGTCGTCTGAAAAATTGAGGTCAATGGTGTCGTCACTGCGGCAGCAGGGCGTGGAGACTTTCGCGTTGCAGGAATATCGGCCAAACGGCTGCGCGGATGTATTGCTGGCCTCACACCCACCGCCGCTTGATGACGCGGAAATCGAATACTTGCAACAACGTTTTCCGGCCTTCATTCTGCGGCGCGCAAACTAACGGCGATGCGCAGCCGCACCGCGTCTGATCAAGGCAGGCACTCCGTCGCGAGTAATTTTTTCGTCCTTATGTGATCTGGATCATCGTTGTTCACATGCACGCCATCAATTGACTGCAGGTGATCACTAGAATGACGCGATGACATTTGCAGAAAACGATGCGACAGTGAAGCAAGAGCACAAAAAATCTGCGGAAACGCCAGCACACGCGCAAAGCCAATGCGCGACCGACGCCCGAAAGCAGTTCGCCGATAGAATGAAACTGGTTTGCCCGGCAGGTTCGCTCCTGGCGCTCACTGCGGCCGTCGACAATGGCGCGGACGATGTCTACATGGGCATTCGCGATGAAACCAATGCGCGCAATTTTGCCGGGTTGAATTTCGACGAAAAATCCATGCGTGAAGGGATTCGCTACGCGCATGCGCACGGCGTGCGCGTACTGTTGGCGCTCAACACCTATCCACAGCCGGCCACCTGGCAAAAGTGGCAGCGCGCGGTGGACCTCGCCGTCGACTATGCCGTGGATGCGATTATCGTCGCCGATATGGGATTGATGCAATATGCGGCGAACAAATATCCGCAACTGCGCCTCCATCTTTCAGTACAGGGATCAGCGACCAATTATGAAGCCATCAATTTCGTGCACCAACGATTTGGCGTGACCCGTGCGGTACTGCCGCGGGTACTGTCGATTCAGCAGATTGCACAGGTCATTGCCCATACACCGGTGGAAATCGAGGCGTTCGGCTTTGGCAGCCTCAGCATCATGGTCGAAGGCCGTTGCGCTCTCTCGTCGTATGCCACCGGCGAATCGCCCAATACGCACGGCGGATGTTCGCCGGCGAAAGCGGTGCGCTGGGAACAGAAACCCGATGTGCTCGACTCGCGTCTCGGCGCGGTGCTCATTGATCGGTTCCATGCGGGTGAACGTCCTGGATATCCCACGCTTTGCCGCGGTCGCTTCAAGGTAAACGACAATACTTATTATGCGTTTGAGGAGCCAACCAGTTTGAATACCCTCGAGCTGTTGCCAGCACTGCAGGACATGGGTGTCAAGGCGATCAAGATTGAAGGTCGTCAACGCAGCCCGGGCTACGTTGCATCGGTGACGCGGGTCTGGCGGGAGGCGCTCGACGCGTGCGAGTCGCAGCCGGGGGCTTACCGGGTGCTTCCAGCCTGGCAGGCCGCGCTGTCGCGCGTGGCAGAAGGACATCAATGTACGCTCGGCGCGTATCACCGGGCTTGGAAGTGATGGCCGCCCCGACACGTCCTCTGCACCTGACGCTCGGCCCACTACTTTATTACTGGCCGCGCGACAAAGTATTCGCGTTTTACGAAGAGGTTGCTACCTGGCCGATCGATTGTGTGTACTTGGGCGAGACGGTGTGCAGTAAACGTTTCGAGATACGCGCGCGTGACTGGCTGCAGATCGCCAAGCGTCTGACGGATCAAGGCAAAGAGGTGGTGCTGTCGACACCCGAGTTGATTGAATCGGAGTCGGACCTGCGCACGCTTCGCAAGATTGCTGGCAACGGCGAGTTCTGCGTCGAGGCCAATGATCTCGGTGCCGTACATTTACTTGCCGGCAAAGTCCCGTTTGTTGCTGGCCCGTACCTCAACATCTATAGCCGCACGTCGCTGGAGTTCTACCGCAGCCTGGGTGCAGTCCGCTGGGTCATTCCAATCGAACTCAGTAAAACCGGCCTGGCGGAGGTGCTTTGTGACGGTGAGCTAGACATGCAAACGGAAGTGTTTTCTTATGGTCGCCTGCCACTGGCGATATCGGCTCGCTGTTTCACCGCACGCTACAACAATCTCTCCAAGGATGACTGCGGCTTTCACTGCCTCGAGCACCCGGATGGTCTTAGGGTTTCCACCCAGGATGACGAAGCATTCCTCGTCATGAACGGCTTGCAAACGCAGTCGGCGCGGGTTTATAGCCTGATCGACGAAGTGGTCGGCATGATCGCGATGGGTGTAAGTCACTTACGCATCAGTCCTCAGTCCGAACAGACGGCCGACGTCGTAGCCATGTTCCACGCGGTCATGGAGGGAGCGATGGACGAAGCCGAAGCAACTGTGAAGCCAGCACCGTGGATGCCTGACATCGCTTGCAACGGTTACTGGCACGGGCGCCCAGGTATGGATTGGGTCACTGCTCCGGGCAATCTTTCGGCAGGGCACGAGAGAAATTCGAAAACATGAAGAATGAGGACGCTCTATTGCGCCCGTTTAGGCGATCATTAGGCAGGCTGGTCAGCCGATTACCACACCCAGGGTCCGCCGTGTTTGCGGCGATGCTCAACATTTCCCTCAGGCGCGATCTGCCGCTGGACGTGTATGTTCTGCTCACCGGCCGTCGCGTCGAAATTGTCTTGTCGGATTGGGGCATGCGCTTTCGATTTAGTGTTGGCCCTGAGCGATTTGTGCCGTTGCCGCGCAGCGCCATCATTGACCTCAGCATCACGGCGACCGCGCGTGATTTCGGGCTGCTTGCTTCTGGCGATGAAGATGCGGACACACTCTATTTCGACCGTCGCGTCGTCGTTGAAGGAGACACGGAGCTCGCATTGCTGATCAAGAACACGCTGGATGCATTGCCCGCACCAAAGATGCGCAAATTCATTCACGTCCTGCATCGCGGCATGGACCAGCTGAGGTCGTTTCGCGTCCGGCGCAATAACGGCGTTTCCGTAAAAAACCTTTAGCGCGCTCGCGCATAGCCCCGTGTTTCCAGCGCAAGGATGTGCGAACCGTACAGGCGACGCGCATCGACACGCTGACGCCAACCGTGGTGGCACCGGTCAGCAAAGTTTCCGCTGCATTTTTGATCTGCGTCAAAACCGCGTATACCGCGAGGATTGATCATGGCAGTGGATAGCGGAGAGCCGATGATGCAGTGATGCGCATCGGAGCCCCTTCATTCGGGTCGACCATCAGCGACGGATTGCCTCATCTTGGCTGACGCCGGTCCCATCTAATTTTTTTGTGCGGATCTGCGCAGGGACGGTAACGTGGCTAATACGGAAGCAGAGTTTCAGGACACAGTGGCGCTATCGACGCGAGCAGTATGTTCACAGTGCGCGTTCGGCGAGCTGTGTTTTCCTCATGTCTTACCGGTAGCGTTTCAAATATTGTTCCCGCTAGCCAGAGAGAAACGGATTCGGCTGAAGCGCGGGGAATTCCTCTTTCACGCTCGCGACCAGCAGACCGGGATTTATGCCGTCAAAGCAGGGTTCCTCAAAACCTGTTTGCCGATGCCGGATGGACAAAGCAAAATCGTCGGGTTTCTCGCGATGGGGGATGTGCTGGGGCTCGATGGGCTTGACAGGCGAGCACATGCAAGCGATGCCATTGCGATGAATGGGTGCGAGGTCTGCGTGATTTCTTTGGACAAGTTTGAAAAGTTGCTCGAGCACCCTGTTGAATCCGTTCACGTACGGCAGTTGCTTGCGCGAGAGATCACGCGCTTAGGAGAGCACGCAGCCGCCCTGGGCACGCTCTCAGCCAAACAACTCGTGGCCACATTTCTGCTGGATATGTCCAGGCGCTGGGAAGACCGTGGCTACTCGAAGCACGAGTTCATGCTGTTCATGAGCCGCAAGGAGATTGGCAACTATCTCGGGCTGACCTTTGAAACCATCAGTCGGACGCTCTCGTACTTTCAGGCGAAACAATGGATCACGATGCACGCCAAAAATGTGCTGATCCGGGACATGTCCGCGTTGCATTCGCAGGTGGCACGCGCCAGCTGGGGATCTGCAGGTTAATACCGTTTTCATTGTTTATGGGGCGCATGAATAAAGGCAGCCTGCCGAGGCTCACATTTGCGACCGTCAGCGGGACGCTTTCATTCCCCTGCATGGGGAATTTGCAAAGTAAATAGTGGCACCAGTGCGCGCGAAGAACCATTTCTGCGCAGAAAACTGCGATTCGCTAGACCCGGTTTGATGTGGATCAATCCCGCGAGTTCGCGACCCAGCATCGTCGTGTTTCAGCATAAGAAATTGGGGCCGTAAATGAAAAACACGATGACGGCCATGGCCACTGCGGTTGCCACACTGTTAATACTAGTGCTCGGCTCGCTGGTGACAGTC
>JANYHZ010000057.1 GCA_025362135.1 Betaproteobacteria bacterium
GCGGCAGACGATTTCGGCACCGCTCAGCATTTCAGTTGCTTCGGTCGTGGCGTGATGTTGCGGGGCGTCGGAAAGTTTCATGGTCTGCTAACGAGTGTTGGGTGAGTTGGATGGGTTGACTGTCACAGCGGCACGCATGCCCGCTCCCGCATGCGCGGAGCGTGTAGCGACTTGCGACGGATACTGCGCGCTTGTTCCTGCAATTTCGACCGTTATGCGGCCATTTACGAAGCGCCCGACTCACCACGCCAACCGCGTCGCGTGCCATTTCCGGCAAATCGCGACAAACCGGGGGTCGCCCGGTGGATTGTGCAGTGCGCAAAAAGAGTACCTTACCTATTGCCCGGCGAATGGTCAAGCGCTAGTAGATACTTGCCCCGGAATCTTGCTAGACTCCGCTCACAACCAGCGGGACACTTCGCCCGTATACAGCAATTCACCCGCCGAACCATTTGCCGCCGAGGAACCACTGGCCACTAGACAAGAAATGTCGGATTTTCTGGCTTCCGTCGAAAAACGCGCCTTCAAGCAGGCGGTTTATGCGGTTCGCCAGGACGAATCCGCGCTGGATATTGTGCAGGACACGATGCTCAAGATCGCGGAAAAGTATTCCGACCGTCCGACACAAGAGCTGCCGATGTTGTTCCAGCGGATCCTCCAGAATACGATCCGGGACTGGTTCCGTCGCTCAAAAGTACGTTCGACGTGGACGACACTATTCTCTTCATTCGGTAGCAAGGATGGCGAAGACGACTTTGACATTCTGGAATCGATTCAGGCTGACGACTCGGCAAATGTGCCAGTTTCGCCGTCGGCCCAATTGGAGCAATCGCAACTGCTGAAAATAATCGAAGCTGCGGTGGAACGGCTGCCAATGCGTCAACGCGAGGCGTTTATGTTGCGTTACTGGGAGGAGCTGGATGTGGCGGAAACGGCCGAGGCGATGGGTTGCTCTCAGGGCAGCGTAAAAACCCACTGTTCACGCGCGGTCGCTTCGCTGTCTAGCATCTTGAAAGCAAAAGGGATTTCCCTGGAGTCGGCCTTCAGAACCGAATAATTTATTGAGCGACGATGATGGATAACAAACAGGAAAAAGAGTTCGCACAAAAAGTGACGCGCACGCTCAATTGGGGCCTGTCTCGCATTGAAGACGATAAACTCACTCGAATTCGTGCTGCGCGCCAAAACGCGTTGTCGGCCTATCGAGAG
Organism: Betaproteobacteria bacterium; assembly: GCA_025362135.1. Taxonomy (GTDB): domain Bacteria; phylum Pseudomonadota; class Gammaproteobacteria; order Burkholderiales; family Usitatibacteraceae; genus UKL13-2. The sequence continues at coordinate 1,210 of JANYHZ010000057.1, forward strand.
CCGGTAACGATCCTCGGTATGGTGACGGTTTCCGGTCGGACGCTGGACATGTCAAATTGGATACGTAAACCTTTGTTTTGGCTTCCTATTTTGATCGTTGTCGCTGCAGTCGCCGGGCACACGCTTACCGGTTCCGACGATAATAGTGACGAAACGCTCGGCGAGCTGGACGCCCAGCTCCTAACCGGTGAATTACCCATCAATGCGTTTTTGGACAAGGACTTTGGCTCGTGGGTGCAAGAATCCTCGCAGTAACTACGGCGGCAATGGTCGCGATCCTGCTGGCTTTCCATTTGCCCGCTGCGAACGCACAAGCAAAAGTAGACCCTAATACAGAAGCCAAGCCGTCGCCGCCGGTCGCATGGAACAGTGTCCCCAGCAGCGAGCGCAAGGTGCTTTCGCCGCTCGAGAAAGACTGGACGCAACTGCCCGGTGTACAACAGCGCCGGCTTATTGGCGCAGCAAAAAAATTTCCCAAGATGGCACCGATTCAACAGGAGCGCTTTCAAGATCGACTGAAGGAATGGTCGTCCTTGACGCCGGAACAGCGTCATGCGGCTCGCGATAAATACAAGAATCTCTCAAGCCTTCCGCCAGCCAAGCAATATGAGTTGCGCGAAAAATGGCAAGAGAAAAATAGCCAACCCAAGGCGACCGACACCGCTGCATCCAATCCGTCCGCCAAGTAGGTGGCGGCGCGAAGTCCCGGCATGTTGTCCAACACCTCAGCTTTGGTGGTGCCAAGCATCAAGCGGCGTATTGCCACCCTCCCTTATGAAGGGTTGCTATTGCTTGCGTTACTGCTCATCGCGGCGTTTCCGGTGGCTGGGCTCAAGGGTGCCACACTCTCCGGCACGCCCCTCGTCCTATTCCAGACCTACCTGTTTTGTGTAGCGGCTGCTTACTTCACATGGTTTTGGCGGCATGGGGGACAGACGCTTGCGATGAAAACATGGCGCCTTCGCGTCGTCGCGGCAAGTGGAAGTGCATTGACTTTCACGCGGGCGCTGAAACGCTTCATCTTTTCGTTATTGTTTTACGGCCCCGCCTGCGTCGGTGTTGTGTTGCTATTTTTCCCGGACCGCGTAAGCCCGGTCATTACCATGTGGGCATTCTTACCAATGGTCGCGACTATCTTATGGGCGCGCCATGATGTGGACCGCCAGTTCCTCCATGACCGAATGGCGGGAACCCGTTTGGTAACCGTCGCTGGCTAGCCGGGCACTTTTGGCAGCCGCACCGGGTACTCCTTCCATGCCAGCAATACGACCGCAATCAAGAAAAATATCAGCGACGGAATCGTGACCGTCAGAAACGGTGGCCAGTCGTTGAGCACCGCAAGATGCGAGGCCAACTGGTTGAGGAAATAGAAACCCAGCCCAATCATGATTCCCAGCAGAAGTTTGCCGCCAACGCCACTCGCGCGTTGCGATTGAATGGCGAACGGAATTGCCGACAGCATCATGATGATGACAGCCAGTGGCTGAAAGACCTTCGCCCAAAACGCCAACTGATATCTGGTGCTGTTTTGCTTGTTGTCTCGCAGATGGTCAATGTAGGAATTTAAATTCAGCAACGACATGTCGTCTGGCTTCACACGTAGTACTGCCAGCAAATCTGGTGTCATTGCGGAGTTCCAGGTCGATACATCAAGGCGTTCCATGCGCGCGCGCGCGCCGTCGAACGTGGTTTTCTCCACCTCGCGCAATACCCAGCGATTACTGCCTGATTCATATCCTGCACTTTTTGCGAGACTGATTGACGCCAGACGATAGGTACGGTCGAACTCGTAGATGCGCATGTTCAACAACTGGGTGTCGAGTGTTACGGTCTGAATATTGACAAACGAAAATCCATCCTTCACCCAAAATCCGGAGCGGAACTCCTGCGCGACCATGCCGCTGGTTACCGCCAGCCGCATGCGCTTGGCCGCATCTTCCGCCGCAGGGGCGACAAACTCGCCAAACAAAAAAGTAACTGCGGAGAAACCTAAACCGATGATGGTCACAAACACCGCCAGCTTCGTCAGGGACAATCCCGATGCGCGCATCACCGTCAGTTCTGATTGCATGGATAGCCGTGTGACCGCGAAAAGTGTCCCCATCAATGCCGCGACTGGGAAAATCACCGCAACGTGGGAGGGCTGCCGGAGAGCTACGTACAACGACACGGTTCCAAGCGCGTAGTTGCTCTTTCCAAAACTGTCGAATTCCTTGATGAGGTCAAACAGGGCAAACAGCGCGAGGAGCGCCATCAGAAGCAACAGTGTTGCCCAGAAAATTTCTTTTGCCAGGTAGCGGAAAAGGATAGTCAAAGTAGCAAATGCCAGTGTAAGGGTGCGGCGACAACCTCATTCTACCGGCTCGAAGCGCCTGACCCGAAGGCTCGCACAACTCCAACGGCCCCGCCCACAATTCACTATCGGAGCATCGCCTCAAGACGCAATGTGAACACCCTTGCTTCTTCCGTTCCGCTCCCCTTTGTGATCGCGTCGCTGTAACCTCTGACCAACTCGCGCAAATCCGCGAGATTTCCCGCGCGCTCAAGCTTCAAAGTGAAGAAAAACGACCTTATACCCAGCGCGTCGACGACAGTTATATTCATGAAATCTTTTGCTGCGCGAAATCGTGTGTACTCGTCGCCTGCAGCAGCGGGTGGGTAGGCAATCCTGTCCGCTGCCTTCGATTCATCGCTACTCGCGTTTCCAATTTTTTCGATCAGTCGCATGCCGAGCAATTGGTCAAGAAAATCCGGTGGCGCTCCAAGCTTTTCGGCCTCTTCCTGCAAAATCAACGCAGGCTGGTGACCATCGACCAGAATGAGCATCGTGCGTAGGCGCGGCGCGAGCTTCATTTTTCGATTGCTGACTTCCTGCGCGCCGAGCGCGGTTTTGCCATAGATATCGCCTGCACTCATGTTTCCTCCGAGCGGTGACCGGGATATTTTTCCTACTTATTATTTTGTGCTTCTGTTACTAGAGCACAAATCGATTTGTTACACAATCGTTACCAGTCTTGCCAGGAATACGGCGCTGCTCGCAGGGTCCACGCCGAAAAAAAGCCCGCTTGCGCGGGCTCCTAATGACGTAACTACAACGTTTAGTGTTCGTCGTGATCGATCGTGCGATCCTTGGTTTCTCTGAGGAAGAGCGTGCCGATGACAAATGTCATTAACGCGACGATGATGGGGTACCAGAGTCCATAGTAAATATCGCCCGACGCCGCCACCATGGCTGTCGCCAGTAAAGGCAACATTCCTCCGAACCATCCGTTGCCAATGTGGTATGGCAACGACATGGATGTATAGCGGATGCGCGTGGGGAACAGTTCCACCAGGAATGCAGCGATTGGCCCGTATACCATCGTTACATAGATCAACATAATGAACAGGATCAGTAGCGTCATTCCGTAGTTGATTTGGTCCTTGTTGGCCGGCCCTGGATAGCCAGATGTTTTAAGTGCGGCCGCCGCCTTTGCCGCATCCCATTTGCCTTTGAGTTCAATATCGTTGATCTTGACCACGACAGGCTCACCAGCCACGGCGGGCAATGACTTGAACGATAGGCCCTGTTTGGTAAGATAATCCTTAGCCTGATCGCAGTCGCTGAACTTGCTCCATGGCCCGACAACAATATGAAAATTACATTCGTTTGCCGCAACCGTGATGGTGGTCTTGGCCGCATAGCTCTCGAGCGCAGGATTCACATAATGAGTTAAGGCACCGAACAGCGGGAAATAAGTCAGTGCGGCAATCAAACAGCCCGCCATGATAATTTTGAGTCGACCAATCTTGTCTGACAACCAGCCGAAAAATATGAAGAACGGCGTTCCGAGCAAAAGTGAAGCGCCAATCAGCGTATAGGCCGTGAGGAAATCCACCTTGAGCGTAATCGTCAGGAAGAAAAGCGCATAGAACTGTCCGGTGTACCACACGACGCCTTGACCTGCGGTCGCGCCGAGCAGTGCCAGCAGCACGTATTTGTTGTTCGGATACTTCAGGAAGCTGTCTGTAAGCGGCGACTTCGACCCCTTGCCCTCGGCCTTCATCTTCTGGAATACCGGTGATTCATTCAGTTTCAACCGAATGTATACCGAGAACACAAGCAATATGATCGAGACCAGAAACGGGATGCGCCACCCCCAATCCGCAAAGACTTTGGCATCCATCTGTGTGCGACAAAGACCGATCACGGCGAGCGCCATAAAGAAGCCAAGCGTCGCTGTCGTCTGAATCCAGCTCGTGTCATAACCTCGCTTGCCTTCCGGGGCGTGCTCGGCAACGTAGGTTGCCGCTCCACCGTATTCGCCACCCAACGCCAATCCCTGAAGGAGACGGAGACTGACGAGCAAAATTGGCGCGAGCCAACCGATGCTCTCGAAGGTAGGCAGAAAACCTACCGCTGCCGTTGCAAAGCCCATCACGAGGATCGTCACTAGAAAGGTGTATTTTCGACCGACCATATCGCCTATGCGACCAAACAGCAGCGCACCGAACGGTCGCACCAGAAAGCCGGCTGCATAGGTTGCAAATGCAGACAGCAGTGCGGCAGTGTCATTACCTTTCGGAAAGAACAGCGCGGCAAAAAACGGTGCCAGCGTTGCGTACAGATAAAAATCGTACCACTCGAAAACCGTGCCGAGCGACGAGGCGAAAATAACTTTCTTTTCCTCTTTCACGTCGGTCTGGCGCGCACCTACAGGTATCGATGCCATTTGACTCCTCCTATTATTGGTTATGAGGCGGACGATGTCGCCACTGTTGTTTTCACTACTTTACAACTCCGCTTTGCAGGCTAGTGCATAATTCTTACCAGAACCTGACTGTATTCAGGACGACGGCGCAACGAAGCCGATTAGCTGACCAATGAGTCATTTACAGCCCTCGCGCGGATGCACTGTACGACTACTTTCGGAACCCTCGGAGGGGAGAACGAAATTTGCGAATCCTGATTGCTGAAGACGATCCGGCCCTCGCGGAGGCGCTGCAGTTTTCCCTGCGTCAAGCGGGATATGCGGTGGACTGGATAAACAACGGTGTCATCGCTGACCATGCGCTGGTTTCGGGCGTATTCGATCTGCTCATTCTCGATCTGGGCCTGCCAAAAATTGATGGGTTCGAGGTATTGCGGCGCCTTCGCAAACGCAACCTTCAACTTTCCGTGCTCATCCTTTCCGGTCGCGAAGATCCGCGAGAAAAAGTGCAGGGACTCGACCTTGGCGCCGACGACTATTTGGCAAAACCTTTTAGTCTTGATGAACTGCTGGCCCGCGTCCGCGCTTTGCTAAGGCGCGGCAGCGGTGCCAGCCGACTGCAAATCGTTCAGGGCAAACTGCAATTCGATACCGTCACGCGAACACTCATGCTCGATGGCGTTCCTTTGTCGTTGCCGCAGCCGGAACTAGGAGTGCTAGAGGTATTGCTCCACCGCGCGGGGCGGGTTGTGAGTAAAGAACAATTAATCGAACACCTCTACAACTTCGACCATGACGTCAGCCACAACGCGATCGAAGTTTATGTTCACCGGTTACGCAAAAAAATTGAAAGCGGCGGTGTTACCATCCGGACCGCATATGGCCAAGGATACGTACTGGACAAAGAGTAAGGAGCGTAGACCGCATTGGATATGACGCGCACCCGGCATTGTCCCCGGACGCTAATCGGTATGATTATTGGATCAGTTGCCCTACTAGCGCACGAAGTTCGCTAGTCGCAAACGGCTTTGTGACGTAGGCGTCGGCACCAGAATCAAGTCCGCGCTGTACTTCGGATGCTCTACCTTTGGCGGAAATGATGATGATTTTCATCCCGGTCCATTCCGTATTTGCCCGCATCTGCTTGCAAAGATCAAATCCGTTGCAACTAGGTAGCATCACATCAAGCAGGACAAGGTCTGGCTGAAAATCACCGACGCTCAACAACACCTGGTCTCCCTGCCTGATTGCGCGAACTAGATAACCGTCGCTGCGCATAAGGAATTCGAGCGACACGAGAATACTTTCTTCGTCTTCGGCGATAAGTACTTTTTTGGACATCCCGCGAATCCGTTACTCACCGACCGGCGAACTTTTCCCCGGCTCGCCGGCGGCGAGCGGCAGGGAAAAGAAAAACGCTGCGCCATGGCCTGGCACACTCTCTACCCAGAGCTTGCCCTCGAAATGGCTAAGGATCTGGCGGCAGATCGACAGCCCCAATCCTGTACCTTGCGGCTTATCAGTCAGGGTATCGCCGCCTTGGCGAAATTTTTCAAAGATGACTGTCTGATCTTCGATAGCGATACCAAGACCATTGTCACGAACGCCGACGCAGATGGTATTCAACTCCACCTTCAGGGAGACTTCGACCACACCCGTGTCTGGCTGACAGAACTTACCCGCGTTCGAAAGCAGGTTCAACAATACCTGCATCAAGCGGTCGCGGTCAGCGGTGATGGATGGCGTAGAGGCGGGCAGATCTGCACTGACGCGCAAATTCTTATCCGTGAACACTTGAGCTGTCGCCAAAATCGCCTCTTCAATGAGTTCGGCTAAATCGACCCGTTCGGATTTCCATTCGGCATTGCCCGATTCGATCTTCGCTGCATCGAGGACTTGATTAATTAATCGCGTCAAGCGTTCGCTTTCCTTGACTACGATGCCTAAAAACCGACTTCGTTCGGCAATATCGAGCGCCGGGTTGTCACGCAGTATTTCCGAGAACGCGCGAATCGAGGTGAGGGGCGTCCGTAACTCGTGGGTTACCGTTGAAATGAAGTCGTCCTTGAGTCGATCAAGTTCCTTCAGGCGCTCGTTGGCAGCAGTAAGATTGGCGGTCGCTGTTTCGAGCTCGCGTGATTTCTGTTCAAGCTTTCGGCCATACGCAATTGCTTGTGAGCTTTCTTCAACGATACTCATTACCTCCTGCAGGTCGAGCGGCTCCTCTTTGACAACGGACGAAACAACCACCCGTGCCGACGCCGCACCAATCGCTCCAGCGAGCAGCATTTCGACTTGGCTGACCAGTGCCGCGTCAGGCTTCAGTTCCTGATGACTTTTCAGACCACGCTTTCTTGCGTAGGCGGCAAATGCGCGTTCAGCGCGCGATGGGCCAAGAAAGCGTTGCGCTAGCGCAAATAACTCTGGGAGCGAGGCGCTACCGCGCCAAAAACGGGATCCCGGTGCGTCAACGGTGTTTTTGAACACGTCGACAAACAGCGTTGCCTGGCTGTGTTCGGCTGCACTCTGACGACCAACCAGGGAAATTCCAATGTAGAGGCCGACGTTGAACAACATGCTCCAGAACATGCAATGCGAAATTTCATCGAGCCCCGTGAGACCAAATAATTCCTGCGGTTTCAACAATGCAATGTCCCACAAGCCATTCTCGAGGAAGCCAATGGCGAGCCATCCCGATTTCGCAAACGAGGGGAGCAATAACGTGTAACTCCAGACCAGGAATCCAGCCAGCAAGCCCGCGATGGCCCCCGCGCGGGTGCCTTCTTTCCAAAAAATTCCACCAAGGAGGATAGGTGCAAACTGCGCGACCGCCGCGAAAGAAATTAAACCGATGGAAACCAGCGCATAGGCTTCGCCAGCCAATCGAAAGTAGGCGTAGCCGAGCAGCATGACAAAAACAATCGCCGCTCGTCGAATTGAAAGTAGCCAGAAACTCAAGTCATTTTGCTCTGCCAGCCGGAGCCGTCTGATGCGCAGCAACAACGGCATGACCAAATCGTTGCAAACCATCGTCGACAAGGCGATCGTCTCGACAATCACCATGCCGGTTGCGGCCGAAAGCCCCCCGATGAATGCAAAGAGCGCCAATGCTTGTTGCTGATGCGCCATCGGCAAGGTCAGAACGAAAGTATCTGCGTCTACCGAGCCATCAGGGAAATGAATCATTCCGCCAACCGCAATGGGCAACACGAAAACGTTTATCGCCAATAAGTAAAGCGGAAAGAGCCACGTTGCTTTGCGCAGATGCGCTTCGTTCACGTTCTCAACGACCGCAATCTGGAACTGGCGGGGCAGCAGCATGATAGAGAGCATGGAAAGGCAGGTGAGTGACGCCCAAGCGCCGTAAGACATTCCACTGCCAAGTGTGATTAGCGCGTTGAAGTCAGGTAACTGTCTGGCGTGGCTAAAAAGGTCAGAAAAGCCATCGTAAAGACCGTATGTCACAAAAATACCTACTGCGATAAATGCGAGAAGCTTGACTACGGATTCGAAAGCGATAGCTGCGACCATTCCCTCGTGTCTCTCGGTAACATCCAACTGGCGTGCGCCGAAAAATATCGTGAACGCAGCCAGCATGATGGCGATTGCCAGCGTGGTATCTCCCAAAACCGGTACTGAGCTAGCCTTCTCCGCGACGACGCTCGGGTATTGCACGAGCAGCGTGAAACTGCTTGATACCGCCTTCAATTGCAACGCAATATAGGGGACTACCCCGATGACGGCAATAATGGTGACGAGGCCACCGAGTAGCTGGCTCTTCCCGTAGCGTGACGCGATGAAGTCTGCGATGGATGTGATGCGATTAGCTTTGCTGATGCGAATGATCTTTCGCATGACAAACCACCAGAGCGCGACCATTAACGTCGGCCCCAGGTAGATAGGCAAAAATCCTATCCCGGTAGATGCGGCTCGACCGACGCTGCCATAAAATGTCCACGTGGTACAGTACACCGCCAGCGAAAGCGAATAGATATAGGGGTTGGCGATAAGGCTACGCCCACTCTCGGCGCGTTTGTCTCCATAAAAAGCAATGGCGAACAATAGCCCCAGATAGGCGAACGAAGCCAGGACAACGACGGTGGTTTGCAGCATGGCAACTCCGGATGCCGATCAGTCCGGCATCTCGATGATGATCGCCATCACGACAATCAGCAGCAACCAGACGCCGAAGATATAAACGAACAGCATCGGAATACCGTAGACGGTCCCTTCATGGTTGAATAGAGCCAGAATCGGATAGTCGAAAGCGAGGCAGCCGAACAAAAACGCCGCAATTAGACGCTGACCTCTGACGCTCGGTTTCATGATTTCCAGTGATTTATTCTAGGTATTTCTCGTTATCATACGCGGGCGGCGGAAGCATTCTGACGCGAGCGTCTGAAATGCGGAGGCCGCCCGGACAGTAGCGTTGCCGACACTTCATCGCCTTTACAACCCAAAAACCAGGGGATTTTCTTGAAAATATCCGCCCAACTAACAATCATCATGGCTACGATATTCGCGGTCATATGTTTTGGGGTCGCCATCACGGGGTTCAACGCGCTCGGTGGTATCACTGACCCGGTGCAAGCCGCAGACGCAAAGGGTTTTGCCTGTTTCTGGGCGTTTCTCGGAATTATTTCGGTGATATTTGGCGTACTGGGATTGTGGATTGTACGCACTCACAAGGAGGGGGACGAAGGCTGAAATCGCGGTTGCGGAATCGTTGTTGGCAAAGTACGCACGGCTTACGAGGAGGGTGTCCTCATCGGAAAGCCTACACAATGAAAGCGCCGCGCAAGCACCGGCGCGCTTGTCAGAGCGAAATCCCTCTGAAAACCTCACCAACGCTGGAGCTTCCTCAGTTTGTCCAAGGCCGTCCGTATCCTGCCGGCCCCGGAAATGACGGCTACATCGATTGCTTCAACTGGTCCAGAATCGCCGGATTCTCGAGCGTAGAAATATCCTGCGTGATCGCTTCGCCCTTGGCGATGGAACGCAGCAGGCGGCGCATGATTTTTCCCGAACGCGTCTTCGGCAAATTATCACCAAAGCGAATTTCTTTTGGCTTGGCGATCGGGCCGATTTCCTTGCCCACCCAGTCGCGCAGTTCTTTCGCTAGCGCTGTGGCTGCGTCGCCCGTAGGTCGCTCGCCTTTCAACACCACAAACGCCACCACCGCTTCGCCGGTCAGATCGTCCGGCCGGCCGACCACCGCCGCTTCTGCGACCAACTTGGAATTAGACACCAATGCCGATTCGATTTCCATTGTACCCAGGCGATGACCAGAGACGTTCAACACATCGTCGATGCGACCCATGATGGTGAAATAGCCGTGTACCTTGTCGCGCACCGCGCCGTCGCCAGCGAGATATAGTTTGCCGCCGAGTTCTTCGGGGAAATAGGTTTTCTGGAAACGCTCCGCATCGTTCCAGATGGTGCGCACCATCGACGGCCATGGGCGCTTTACCACCAAAATACCGCCGCTACCGTTTTCCACATCGTGACCAGCCTCGTCGACAATCGCGGCCATGATGCCGGGCAGTGGCAGCGTGCAGGAACCCGGTAACATCGGCGTGGCGCCAGGAAGAGGGGAAATCATGTGGCCACCGGTTTCGGTTTGCCAAAAGGTATCGACAATCGGGCAGCGCGAACCGCCGATGTTTTCGTAGTACCACATCCACGCCGCCGGATTGATTGGCTCGCCGACCGAGCCCAGAATGCGTAGCGACGTCAAATCGTAATTGCGCGGATGGGTTTTAGGGTCAACGTCACCCGCTTTGATGAGCGAGCGTATCGCGGTGGGCGCGGTGTAGAAAACGTTGACCTTGTGCTTCTGAATCATTTCCCAGAAGCGACCTGCATTCGGGTAGGTCGGCACGCCTTCGAACACCACCTCGGTGCCGCCAACCGACAACGGTCCATAGGTGATGTAGGAGTGGCCGGTCACCCAGCCGATGTCCGCCGTACACCAGAACACATCGTTGGGTTTATTGTCGAACGTCCACTTCATCGTCAGATGTGCCCACAACAAATATCCACCGGTGGAATGCACAACACCCTTTGGTTTGCCGGTCGAGCCGGAAGTGTAGAGGATGAATAGCGGATGCTCGGCGTTTACCCATTCGGGCTCGCACGCCTCACTTGCAGAGCCTTCAACATCGTGCCACCAAAAATCCCGCTCAGCCGTCATGTTGACCTTGCCGCCAGTGCGCTTGTACACGATGCAAGTCTTCAGATGCTCACAGCCACCCAATGCCAACGCTTCATCGACGATATTTTTGATCGGCAGCGCTTTGCCGCCGCGCATTTGTTCGTCGGCAGTGATGATCGCGACAGCACCGGCGTCGACGATGCGTTCATGTACCGATTTCGCCGAGAAGCCGCCGAACACCACCGAGTGAATCGCACCGATGCGCGCACACGCCTGCATCGCAATAATGCCCTCGATCGTCATTGGCATATAGATGATGACGCGATCACCTTTTTTGATGCCCTTGGCACGAAGTGCGTTGGCGAATTTGCAGACGCGCTTGTGCAATTCACGGTAGGTAATTTTGGACACTTTGCCGTCGTCGGCCTCGAACACGATAGCAGTTTTCTCGGCATTGCCATTGGTAAGATTGCGGTCGAGACAATTGTAGGAAGCATTCAGTTCGCCGTCGTGGAACCAGCGATAAAACGGCGCTTTTGATTCGTCCAGCACTTGCGTAAACGGCTTGTGCCAATCGATATTTTCGCGCGCAAGTCGGCCCCAAAAACCCGCGTAATCCTTCTCGGCTTCATCGCAGAGCGCCTTGTACGCAGGCATGCCGGAAACATTCGCCTGACTCACCAACGCAGCCGGCGGATTGAAGATACGGTTCTCGTGCGACACCGACTCAATGGATGACATGATTTTCTCCTCTTTGCAATGTGTTATGGGGCACTTCCATGTGGCTAGAAAGCATCCTTGTGCCAGTCAATTTACAACAGAATGGCCGACGTGTGGCACTCAGTGTGCGGAAAATTTCGCGGTATCATTGTTACGGGAACCGCAATTTACAAAACCTAAGACCCGCTGTGTCAGGCAAGCCTTGTGTCGCGCCGAATATGCCCAATGCCTTCAATTTTTCTGAATCCCCCTTCGACAGCTTAAGCCCTGAGGAGCAAAGACTTGTTCGCAACAGCGTCGACATCGCCTACTTTCGTGCGGGCGAGACCATCCTGGATGTCGGCACCCAGCCCACCCATCTGTTTGTCATCATCAAAGGTGTCGTCCAACAACTGGAGGGCAGCGAGGTCGTCAATACATACGGTGCCGACGACTGCTTTGACGGTCGTGGATTGGTCGCCGAAAAAGTCAGCAACCGGTTTGTGGCGGCCGAAGAAGTGGTGGCGTATCAGCTGGCGAAAAAGGCCGTCAGCAGCCTGATCGCCAGCAATGCAACCTTTGGCGCGATGCTGTTTTCGGATCTCTCCAACAAGCTCTCCGCGATTTCGCAACGAAAAAGTCAGCACGAACTACAGTCACTAACCATGGCCCGCGTCGACGAGGCATTCGTGCGACCGGCACATTTTGTCGACGCCGACACCGACATCGTATCGATCGTCAAGCTGTTTCAAGCGGAGCGCACCACCACCGTCCTGGTACGTGACCATGCGTGCCAGCCACTGCGGCTGGGCATTTTTACCCACACCGGTCTACAGAAAGCCATCCTCAACGGTACGCCGTTGGACAAGTTACCGGTGCGCTTACTCGCCAATTTTTCGCTGATTTCGGTGCGACCGTCGGACCAGCTTGGCGATGCGCTTGCCGTGATGATCCAAAAACGGGTACATCGGGTGGTGGTTGCCGAAGTAAACAGCGATGGTGCCGTCGACAGTGAACGCATTGTCGGCATTCTGGAGGCGCTGGATCTATTCAGCTTTATGTCGAATCACTCGTATCTCATCAGCATCCAGATCATCGCAGCCGACGACATTGCGACGCTGGCGCAAGCGGCGAATCACATCAACCGCCTGATCGCACTACTGCACCAGAGCGGCACCAAGGTCAGCCTGATTGCGACGCTCGTGCAAGAGCTCAATGCGAGACTGTTTGAACGCGCCTGGCAGTTGATCGCACCCATCGATCTGGTGGCCAACAGTTGCCTGTTTGTGATGGGCAGTGAAGGCCGCGGCGAACAGTTGTTGAAAACTGACCAGGACAATGGCTTGATTCTCCGCGACGGCTACAGTCCGCCGCTGAACCTGGCGGAAATCTGTGATCAATTCTCGGCCGCCTTGCGCAATTTCGGTTACCCGGATTGTCCCGGCAACATCATGGCCAGCAATCTCGTCTGGCGGCAAACGGCGAGTGATTTCGGACGGATGACGCGTCAGTGGTTGCTGATGCCGACCCCGGATAGTTTGATGTCGCTGGCGATATTTCTCGATGCACGCGCGGTCGGTGGTGACGGCAATTTACTCGAAGATGTCCGGCTCGGCGTCTTCATTCTGGTGACCGACAACGATGCCATGCTCGCCCGATTTGCGTCAGCGATTAATTCCTTCCCGGAAAGCGGCGGCTGGTGGAATCGCTTGATGTCGCTCGGCGAACAGAATGAAGAAGCGTTCGATCTCAAGAAGGCAGGTATTTTTCCTTTGGTGCATGGTATTCGAAGCATGGCGCTTGAGCAGCGTCTGACGGATACAGGGACAAGCGCGCGGATCGATGCGTTAGTTGCCGCAGGCAAGCTGACGGCAGCGATGGGCGCTGACCTGACAGAGAGTCTGCATTTCTTCATGGGTCTCAAATTGAAGGTCGGTTTGCTGGAACTTAGCAGTAACCGGGCAGTTTCCGCAGGCATCCGAATGTCAACGCTCTCCAGTCTGGATCGCGATCTGCTCAAGGACACGCTGGGGGTGGTCAAGCGGTTCAAGGCGCTGATGCGTCAGCGTTTCCATCTCGACATGCTTTCATGATGGCTGCGGTGTCGCCAGCCGATTGGTACGCCTACCTGAAGCGCGAATGGCTGCTGTTTCACCTCGGCGACACGCGTTTTCGGTTCATGTGGGATGCGCCACCGGACAATGAATGGGTGGCGCTGGATTGCGAAACAACGGGGCTCAACGTTCGCAGCGATGAAATCATTGCCATTGCGGCCGTGCGCATCATTGGCAACCGGGTGATGACGAGCGAGCGGCTCGAGTTGCTGGTGCGTCCGGAAAAACGCGTGTCCGCCGAGAGCGTACGCATCCACCAGTTGCGTGAGCAGGATGTCGCTGAAGGCACCAAACCCGAAGCGGCATTGATTCAATTGATGCATTTCATCGGTGCTCGCCCGCTCGTCGGGTACTACCTGGAATTCGACCTTGCCATGATCGACCGCGCCCTGTTTCCGCTCTTGGGCATGGGCTTGCCGCAGGGGAGGAACGAGGTTTCGGCGATGTACTACGACTACAAGGTCAAGCAACTGCCGCGGCACCTGCGCGACCAGCCCATTGACTTGCGATTCGCAAGCTTGATGAAAGACCTCGATATGCCATTGCGCAACGCGCATGACGCACTGAATGACGCCGTCATGGCCGCCCTCGCCTTTGTGAAGCTGCGGCAACTCCTGGCCGCTTGATAGCAGCCAGGCACCACGTTTTTGTCAGTGTCCGGACGCTCCCGAAGCACCGTAGCCGGTCTCGGAGCGCACCTGCTGCGCTCTAAACGCCGCGCGCTCTTTTGCCGCCTGCGGGCTACGGTCGAGAATCGAAAACAACCAGATGCCGACAAAGCCAATCGTCACGGAAAACAGGGCCGGCGACGAATATGGAAACCACGCTGAACCCTTGGCATAGCCCAAGGTCACTTCCCAAACCGAGGGCGAGAGGATAGTCAGGCCGACTGAGGAAATCAGGCCCAGAAATCCACCGATAACTGCGCCTCTCGTGGTGCAGTCCTTCCATAGCACCGACATGAACAGCACCGGGAAATTTGCTGATGCAGCAATCGCAAAAGCCAGCGCAACCATAAAGGCGATATTCTGCTTTTCAAACGCGATGCCAAGACCGACCGCGACCACACCGAGTGCAAGAACGGTCAGGCGCGATACTTTAAGTTCCGCAGCGCTATCGGCCTTGCCTTTTTTGACCACGGTCGCATACAGGTCGTGCGATACGGCCGACGCTCCCGACAACGTAAGGCCGGCCACCACAGCCAGGATGGTTGCAAACGCGACAGCCGAAATAAAGCCGAAGAACACATTGCCGCCGACCGCTTTGGCCACCAGCACAGCCGCCATGTTGGCAGAACCACCACCACCTTTGATGATGCCTTTTGCCGTATCAGCGTACTCCGGATTGGTCAGTACCAACGTGATAGCGCCGAAACCGATAATGAAAATCAGCAGATAAAAATAGCCAATCCAGGTCGTGGCCCAGAGCACGGACTTGCGTGCCTCTTTAGCGTCCGGCACGGTGAAAAAGCGCATCAGTATATGTGGCAGTCCCGCAGTACCGAACATCAATGCCATGCCGAATGAAATAGCCGAGATCGGGTCCTTGATAAAGCCGCCAGGACCCATAATCGAAAGGCCGACGCTGGCCGCTTCTGCGGGCGTCTTGCCACCATTCGCGGCGATCTGCGTTCTGACTTCAACGCCTTTTGCGAAGAGCGCCTCGGGACTGAAGCCGTACTGGGACAGCACCATTATCGCCATGAACGTCACACCGGCCAACAACATGACGGCCTTGATGATCTGCACCCAAGTGGTGGCGGTCATGCCGCCGAACAACACGTATACCATCATCAGGCCGCCGACGATAACCACCGCGATCCAGTATTCCAGACCGAACAGCAGCTTGATCAGCGCACCGGCACCGACCATCTGCGCGATCAGGTAGAACAAGACCACCACCAGCGTTCCCGATGCCGCAAACACGCGAATCGGTGTCTGCTGGAAGCGATAGCCGGCGACGTCGGCAAAAGTGAACTTGCCGAGATTGCGCAGGCGTTCGGCCATCAGAAAAGTGATGATAGGCCAGCCGACCAGAAAGCCGATGGAGTAAATCAGGCCATCGTATCCCGTGGCCATCACAGCAGCCGAGATACCCAGAAACGACGCGGCCGACATGTAGTCACCGGCGATCGCCAAGCCGTTCTGGAATCCGGTAATACCGCCGCCGGCCGTGTAAAAATCGGCGGCCGACTTGGTCTTCGCAGCCGCCCATTTGGTAATGAACAGGGTGGCAATCACGAACAAAGAGAACATGCCGATGGCAACCCAATTGGTTGGCTGTTTGTTAACCTGACCCAGATCTGCACCGGCTGCCAGTGCGAACCCAGCGAAAAGGAGTGCGGCAGCGCCCGCGAGCGATTTGAAGGCGGCGTTCATTTGGAGGCCTCTTCAAGAATTTCAGCGGTAAGTCTGTCGTATGCGCCATTGGCGCGGCGCACGTAGATGCCGGTGATCACAATGGTGAAAATGATCACCCCCAAGCCAATTGGAATACCGAGCGTGGTTACCCCGTCGCCGATGGGCTGCGCGAGAAATGGTTTATTGAACGCGATTAGCGCGATGTAACCGAAGTACACCACCAGCATCAATACGGTGAGTGTCCAGCCGAAGGCATTTCGCTTACGTCGCAACTCGTGATACTTCGGGTTGGCTTCAATTTTTGCCACTATCGAATCGCTCATACGAACCTCCTGATGAAAACTTCTCGCGGATGCCGCGATGCACTACTCAACACAGTGTGGGCGCGACACGCGTACCCGTCAAACGCGTTCGAATACCGCCGCGATGCCTTGCCCGCCACCGATGCACATGGTCACCAGCGCATAGCGGCCACCGGTGCGATGCAGTTCGTATACCGCTTTCGTGGCGAGGAATGCGCCTGAACAGCCAATCGGATGGCCGAGCGCAATGGCACCGCCGTTGGGATTGGTCTTTTTCGCATCCAGCCCGAGGCCGCGCGATACGGCAATGGCCTGTGCCGCGAAGGCTTCGTTGCTTTCGATCACATCCATTTGGTCCAGCGTCACACCACCTTTTTTCAGGGCGAGTTTCGAGGCCGGGATCGGGCCTTCGCCCATGATCTCGTTCGGTACGCCAGCCACCGCATACGACACCAGTCGTGCGATCGCTTTGTAGCCAGCGGCAGCCGCCAAGGTCGCATCACCAAGCACAAAAAAAGCCGCGCCGTCGTTGACACCGGAAGCGTTGCCCGCCGTCACGGTGCCGCCGTCCTTTTTGAACGCTGGCTTCATCTTGGCCAGCGTTTCCATCGTCGTGTTGGACTTCACATGTTCGTCCGTATCGAAGGTGACCTCGCCTTTCCTGGTTTGCATCACGATCGGCACGATTTGTGACTTGAAGCGCCCCTCAGCGATTGCGGCAGCGGCGCGGCGGTGTGACTCCACAGCGACCGCGTCCTGCTCCTCGCGGGTAATGCCCCATTTGACCGCCAGATTTTCGGCAGTAATGCCCATGTGGCCCACGCCGAACGGATCGGTTAACGTCGCGACCATGGTATCGATAAGTTTGGTATCACCCATGCGCGCGCCAGTGCGCATCGCGGTCGAGAGATATCCGCCGCGGCTCATCACTTCCACACCGCCGCCGATGCCATAGTCGCAATCGCCGAGCAGGATGTTTTGCGCCGTCGTTACAATGCCCTGAAGGCCTGAGGAACATAACCGGTTCACCGACATCGCCACCGAATCCATCGGTAGTCCCGCCTGGATCGACGCCACCCGTGCCACGTAGGCAAAGCGGCTTTCGGTCGGGATGGTGTTACCCACGGTTACGTAATTGATCACTTTGGGATCTACACCCGAACGCTTGATTGCTTCTTTCATTACGCTCCCGGCCAATTCGGCCGGTTCAATGCCGGCCAGCGAACCGCCGAAGGTTCCAATCGCCGATCTTGCCGCTCCAAGAACCACCACATCTCGGGTACTCATGAACTTTCTCCTTCGGGTAAATGTCTGGATGGATTCTGTCGGTCTGCGCCAATTTATAGCACAACGGTTGAGCTGCGGAAGCGGTTGATGGTCGCCGCACGCCGAACTTTCCAAAAACTATAGCACGCTAATCCGGTTTCGATAATATATCTTATGTCTTTTATAAGACATATTGACGCGCCGCAACATTGCGTGTAATTTGGGACTGTTTTCGGCAGCGCTCGTTTATTCCCACCATCCCGCCGACGGAGAAATCCATGAATCACGCTGAAGCCGCGCATTTGCCGCAGTTGCCTAACCCGTCGATGCGGTCCGTCGTCTCCGCTGACATGCTCGGGGATTACTGGCCCGGCATCCAGATGTACTACCCGCCGGTCAAATACGCGCCTTCGCTGGGCATCTACGAAGATCTTGAACAAGCCTCGCAACGCTTCAAGAAACATGCCTGGGGCACGACCGCACACACATTGATTTTTGATCTTGAAGACGGGTGTCGGCAAAAGGAAATGTCGCGTGAATTGTTGCGACGCGAATTACCAAAAATGGCAAAACGCAAGGAAGTTCAGGTGGCGGTACGGATCAATCCGTTCCGAACGGAAGAGTACGAAAAAGACCTGCAGATGGTGCGCGACCTCGCCGATCACATTGATGCCGTGATGCTGGCAAAGGCCGGCGAGGCTTACGGGTCGCCGGAGATCCGTGATCTCTCCGCTGTACTGGTCGGCTTAAATCACCGCATCACCATCCAGCCCATCATTGAGCATCCGAAATCGTTGAAAATCGCGCCCGATCTGATGCAGTACGCCACCGTCAAACACGTGGTGTTCGGTATCCACGATTTCTCCAAGGCGATGGGCATCCAAATCACCCCGCGCCGCTGGACTGAAGAACTGGCGTACTTCATGAATCAGGTATTGTTCGAAGCGCGTATCGCTGGCAAAGGTGTCATCGGCGGTGTGGAGACGCTGATCGGACAATCGACCATGCCCGAGAATTTCGTCGAGCCCAACGATGTGCGTCGCTGGCTTGATTTGCATGGCGACGACGAAAGCCGCGTTGTTTACGGCCATGCCTGTGAAGAAGCGGCAATGGGCATGACCGGTAAACAGGTTATCCATCCCTCACACATTCACCCTTGCAAGGTCGCCTATACGCCGTCGCCGACCGACATCAAGACCAAGAGCGCGATTTTGAAAGCGGCGATAGAGGCCGATGCGCTGTTGGGTGGTGCCATCAAATTCAACGGTGAAATGCTCGATCCGCCGATGTTTGGTAAAGCTTTGCAAACGCTTTTGCGTGCGCACGCGCTGCACGCGCTTGCGGATGCGGATACGGCGTTTGCGATGGAAGTGCTGCAAAAGCTGCCTGCGCAAGTGGTTCGCGAGAACTGGCCGTATAGCGTCATCCTTTGAGCGCAGAAAATTACAGAGAAACTCTAGCACTGGCGCGGATCACCGACCATAAATGCCCTGTGATAGCCGCCAAATATAGAGTTTCGTCATTTCATTCCAATATTCTCGACGCCTAAGCCCGATGAACGCACGTTCCCAAGCCTTTCCTCCTTTCCCAGCCTGGACGTGGCACGTCCCGGAATTTTTTAATATCGGCGTTGCCTGTACCGACGCGCATGTCGGCACCGAGATCGAGGAACGACTCGCGATGATCGTCGAGGACGATACCGCCGGAACTGCCAACGCGACCTACGGCGAATTGGCCAGGCGCACCAGCCAGTTCGCGCAGCTTCTGCGTAAGCGCGGCGTCTCGCCGGGTGACCGTGTCTTGATCCGGCTGCCAAACAGTCTGGATTATCCGACCGCCTTTTTGGGCGCGATGAAGTCCGGCTGCATCGCGGTGCCTACGTCCACCCTTCTGACCGTGGATGAAGTGCTATATCTGGCGAAAGACTCTGGCGCCAAGGTATTAGTCATGGATCACCCGATGTGGGAGCAATTGGCACCGCGCGTGTCAGAAGCGCCGGAAGCAAAATTGGTATTGCTATCCGGCAAGGGCAAGCACATCGATGGACTTGCCGTGACCGCGCTCGATCTCAAACCCGCGCTGGACGAGATCACGGTCTGGTCGGCACCTCATGCGACGCATGCCAGCGATCCCGCCTACCTCGTCTACACATCCGGCACGACGGGCTACCCCAAAGGTGTGCTACACGCGCATCGTGCACTGATCGGTCGCGAACCCGCATCTGAGTACTGGTTCAATTTCAATCCGAATTCTGTTGATCGCATTTTGCATTCGGGAAAATTCAACTGGACCTACGTACTGGGTTCCGGACTGATGGACCCCTTGTATCGCGGCAAAACCGTGATCGTGCACGAGGGCAAGAATGACGCGATTACGTGGACGCGGCTGATCGCCAAACACAAGGCGACCATCTTCATCGGCGTGCCCACGGTTTACCGCCAGATCATCCAGAAGACGACTGCCAATGGGGAAACGGTACCATCGTTGCGCATGTGCATGAGCGCGGGAGAACATTTGTCCGATGACATGCTGGCGGCATGGCGCACGCGCTTCGGCATGGACATTTACGAAGCGGTCGGTATGAGCGAATTTTCGTACTACCTCTCGCAAAGCATCCATCGGCCGATTCGCGCCGGATCCGCAGGATTTCCACAACCGGGACACGATATTAAGTTGCTCGACCCCGATACGTTGCAAGCTGTACCGCACGGCGAAGAGGGGATGATCGCCGTCCCGGAAGCGGACCCTGGCCTGTTTCTGCGCTACTGGAATATGCCGGAGGAAACCGTCAAGTATCTTCACGACGGTTACTTTTTCACCGGTGACTACGCCAAGATTGATGAAGATGGCTATCTTTGGTTTCTGGGCAGAAAAGACGACATCATCAAGAGCTTCGGCTATCGTGTCTCGCCTTATGAAGTCGAGCGTGTATTGAAATCGCATCCCGCAGTGGCCGATTGCGCCTGCATCGGCGAACAAATCGAGAAAGACAAGCTGCTCGTGGTCGCCTACGTCATTGCGCAGCCTGGTGTAGATGTCTCAGCGGAACAATTGCAGGCTTACGGCCAGCAACATCTCGCCACCTACAAGGTGCCCAGGCGAATCTATCTTGCGAAGGAATTCCCGCGCACCAAGAATGGTAAAATTCTTCGTCGTGAAATCAGTCCGGCGATTGCCTCGTCACACTCTTGAGTCGTGCGTCCATACAGCAGGCGCTTGTAGCAGGGTAAATCCCGGACCGCTCGAAAAGTAACGTTACTGGTTGGCCGCCACAAGCTTTGTTGAACATTGCTGAATTTATTCCCGCACAAAATTGTTTTGTGCGGCTTTCCCCATTTTTTTCGGATCATTCCATGGAACCAAAAGGCAAGTTACCCGCAATGAGGCCCCTGCCTTCGCTCATTTTCATGAGTCGTTGGCTGCAGCTTCCCCTGTATCTGGGCCTCATACTCGCGCAAGGCGTGTATGTGTTCATGTTCTGGTCGGAGTTGTATTACCTGATCCTGTCGGCCTTTGGCAATGAGGCCGCACTCCAGCACATCCTGACAGCGATCGCGGTCGAGGGCGCTGCGGTTCCCACCAAGCTCAATGAAGTCACGATTATGCTGGTGGTCCTTGGGCTCATCGATGTGGTGATGATTTCCAACCTGCTGATCATGGTCATCATCGGCGGCTATGAGACGTTCGTTTCGCGCATGGGTCTCGATGGGCATCCAGATCAGCCGGAATGGCTTTCGCACGTCAATGCCTCGGTGTTGAAGGTGAAGCTCGCGACGGCGATCATCGGCATTTCGTCCATTCATTTGTTGAAGACCTTCATCAATGCAAAGGCGTACATGGCGAATGGGGAATGGATTGCGCAGACGGTAATCCACATTACCTTCCTTCTGTCGGCCCTCGCCATCGCCTACAGCGACAAGATCATGTCCCACCAGGAAAAACCCTCGAAATCCGCTACTCCGCATTAGGAAATTTTGATGGCTACAATCAAACAGGAAGACTTCATCGCTTCGGTCGCCGATGCGCTCCAGTACATCAGCTACTACCATCCGGTCGATTACATCAAGGCGCTGCATGCGGCCTACCTAAGAGAAGAATCGCCTGCTGCCAAGGATGCGATGGCGCAGATCCTGATCAATTCGCGAATGGCTGCGGAGGGGCACCGCCCGATCTGTCAGGACACCGGTATTTGCATCGCCTTTATCCGTGTCGGCATGGATGCGCGTTTTGAAGGGCCGCTTACGCCCGAACAGATGGTTAACGAAGGCGTCCGTCGCGCTTACACCGATGTCAATAATCCCCTGCGCGGTTCCATGCTGACCGACCCCGATGGCAAGCGCAAAAACACGACCGACAATACGCCCGGCGTTACGCATATTGAAATTGTCCAGGGCGACAAAGTGGAAGTGATTGTTGCGGCCAAGGGCGGCGGCTCGGAAAACAAATCCAAGTTCGCGATGTTGCTGCCTTCGGACAATATCGTTGACTGGGTTCTCTCGATGTTACCGACTATGGGTGCAGACTGGTGCCCGCCGGGTTTGCTTTCGCTGGGCATCGGTGGCTCACCGGAAAAAGCCATGCTGATGGCCAAATGGGGAATGATGGAGCCGTTTAACATCCATCAGTTGCAGGCGCGCGGCGCGTCAAATCGTGCCGAAGAATTGCGTCTGGAAATTTTTGAGAAGGTAAATGCGCTCGGCATCGGCGCGCAAGGCTTGGGTGGGCTTTCAACCGTACTCGACGTGAAAGTAAACGATTACCCCACGCACGCGGCCTCAAAGCCGGTGGCGTTGTTACCAAATTGTGCGGCGACGCGTCACGTGCATTTCACGCTCGATGGTTCCGGTCCGGCCGTGCTGACACCGCCTTCGCTGGAAGATTGGCCCAAACTCGCGCTTGATTTCAAATCGTCGCGTCGTGTGAATGTGGATACGCTGAACAAAGAAGAAATCGCAACTTGGAAATCCGGCGAGACGCTACTGCTCTCCGGCAAAATTCTGACCGGTCGGGACGCGGCGCACAAACGCATGACCGACATGATTGCCAAGGGTGAAAAACTGCCCGTGGATTTCACCAACCGATTTATCTACTACGTCGGTCCCGTCAATCCGGTTCGCGAAGAAGTGGTCGGCCCTGCGGGGCCAACCACCTCATCGCGGATGGACCGTTTTACCGAAACGATGCTGGCAAAAACGGGACTGATTGGCATGATTGGCAAATCGGAACGTGGTGCCACTGGACTTGAAGCGATCAAAAAACATCGCGCGGTTTACTGTATCGCCGTCGGCGGTGCTGCATATCTCGTGTCGAAAGCTATTCGCGGATCACGCGTGGTGGCATTCGCTGATTTGGGCATGGAGGCAATCCACGAATTTGAAGTCAAGGACATGCCGGTGACGGTTGCGGTTGATGCCAATGGCACTTCGGTACACAAAACGGGACCCGCTGAATGGCGCGCCAGGATTGGCAAAATCCCTGTTGTCGTAATGTGATGTGTGATCGTGCTTGAAGAAGGTCAACCGCGGGAAGGTCAACATCGGCAATTTAATTTCGCGGTAATCGATGGTTCTGCGGGTTACCGGAGTGTGCTTTCTACGTTTCTCCTCGCGGAATGGCCAAACGCAACAGTGGAGGAAGTCGATCCGTTTGCAGAAACATTGCAAGGTAGGGGCCATACGTTTGGCACTCACAGCGATGTGATTTTGCTCGGTGGTATCGGTACATATGCCGAGGCATGTGCCTCGCTGAAGCGCCTCACTGCGCGAGATCGTTGCCCGCCGGTGATATTGATGGTGGCACGCGAGCTTGAGCCGCAGGTGCCAATGCTGCTTGCAGCGGGAGCAGCTTCGGTACTGTTCAAGGATGGATTCTCCCGGCGCTCGCTGGTCGAGACGATCTCCCGATTGCTGGGAGTGCACGCACTAGGAAAAAAAGGTGAACTTCCGGGCGTTACATCGACCGCAGCTTACCCCGATGCGCAAAGATTCGGCCAATTCAGCTTCATCGCCAACGGCCAGTTCAATACGCTGGCAATCGAGCATTTTCGTTTTGTCGCCACACTCGCGAGCAGCAGCCTCGCACAGGTTTTCAGTGCGGAACGAATCGATAACCGCAAGCGCGTGGTGGTCAAGATCGGATTGAGCACGCCCATTCACAGTATGGAGGCACGACTCTTCTGCGAGCGCTATCGATTCATTGCCAGCCTCAATGGGCGCAATGTGGTGCGATATGTGGATGCGGGCGTGGCCGATTCCTGGCCGTACGTGGTACTCGAATACTTGTCCGGCGGTGACCTGCGTCGGCGCATGGCCGCCGGTATCACTCCCCGCGAAGCGATCCAGGTACTTTTCGATCTCGCGGGCGCGCTTGCAGTCGTTCATTCGGGAAACTTTGCGCACATGGATGTCAAACCGGAAAATATTTTTTTCCGCGTTGATGAACTCGTGCTGATCGATTTCAATATTTCAACCCGCTTCGGCAATGTTGCGCGCAACAGAGTCACGGGTGACGTACTCGGTTCGCCCTTTTACATGAGTCCGGAACAGGGGCGGGGAATGGCGGTCGACGGGCGCAGCGACCTGTACAGCGCGGGCGTGATTTTTTACGAGATGCTGACCGGTTGCCAGCCTTACGTCGGTGAAAGTGCGACGCAAGTCATCTACAAACACATACATGACGAAATTCCCTTGCTTCCCAGGCGCGTACGCACGTTACAACCGGTGCTCGACGCGCTAATGGCAAAGGATCGTACTGAACGCATCGCTTCGGCGGCGGAACTTGCGGAGATGATGCTGCCGTTTCTGCCGGGGGGTGAAAAAGCGGACGAATACGCCGACACCACGCCTGTAACGATTGCACCTGAATAGACCATACCAGTTATGATGCCACATGGCTCTGCAGATGCGCTATTTCTCGCTCGATGCGCGGCAAAAAGCGCTGGAAAAAACTCGCCGCTATTTATACTCACCTCAAGCGCACAGGACGCCGAACGCCTGAGCGCTGAAATTGCGTTTTTTCAACCCACACTTCGCGTACATCGCCTCCCCGACTGGGAGACGCTGCCTTACGACCATTTTTCGCCGCATCCAGACTTGGTATCGGAGCGACTGGCGACGTTGTATCACTTTTCGCAGGGACAGTTCGATGTCGGCATCGTGCCAGTCACGACAGCGATGACGCGTTTGTGCCCGCGCGAGTACCTCGCCGGCCATTCATTTTTTATCCGGATCAAATCGCGCCTCAACCTCGAACGCTTGCGAGACGATCTCACGCTGGCTGGCTACACCTGCACCACGCAGGTCATGGCTCCGGGCGAATTCGCCGTACGCGGTGGCTTGATCGATCTGTTCCCGATGGGCAGCTCCGTACCCTATCGCGTAGATCTGTTTGGCGACGAGGTCGATCAGATTCGTACTTTCGATGTCGATACACAGCGCAGCATTTACCCGGTGAATGAAATCCGATTGCTGCCGGCCCGCGAGTTTCCGCTGGACAAGGACGGACAGCATCGCTTCCGCGAAAATTTCCGCGAAAATTTCGATGGCGATCCCTCGAAGAGTCGCATGTACAAGGATGTTTCCGCCGGATTGGCACCGAACGGAATTGAATATTACTTGCCACTGTTTTTCGAGCACACTGCCACGGTCTTTGACTATCTCCCTGAAAATACCAGTGTATTTTTGCATGGAGATGTGAGCGCTAATGCAGAAGACTTTTGGAAGGACACGCAATCCCGCTTTGAGCTGATGCGTGGCGATAAAGATCGGCCACTACTGCCCCCAAAAGATATTTTCCTCGCTGTGGATGAACTGTTTGGTGGCATGAAACCTTTCGCCAAATGTGATCGCGAAACGGTGTACGGTACCGCACTGGCATTACCTGCGGTGGAAGTCGACCGCCGCGCCGCTGACCCGCTGACGAAGTTTCGTGCGTTCGTCGCGGCGTTCGGCGGCAACATTCTCATCACTGCCGACGGCATGGGGCGACGCGAAACCGTCTCGCAGTTCCTGGCTGAAAACGCCCTGAGAGCCGCACCAGTCAACAACTTTTCCTCCTTCTCCACTGGCAGAATTGGCGTCGTCATTACTTTCACACCGCTGCAAACCGGATTCATCCTGCCCGGCGAGCGTCTGGCTGTCGTCACCGAAAACGAGTTGTACGCATCCGAAGTAAAGCAATCACGACGCCGCGAAAAATCGCGCACCAGTACCGAGGGTCTGCTACGCGACTTGGCCGAAGTCAAGATAGGCGATCCGGTGGTGCACGAACAGCACGGCATCGGTCGCTATGCCGGGCTGGTCACCATGGACCTTGGCGAAGGTGCCCATGAATTTCTGGAACTGCATTACGCTGGCACCGACAAGCTCTTTGTTCCTGTCGCGCAGCTCTCCGTCATTTCCCGCTACACCGGTGCCAATCCCGACACCGCACCGCTGTACAAACTCGGCAGCGGCCAGTGGGAAAAAGCCCGCAAGAGAGCTGCGGAACTGGTACGCGATACGGCTGCGGAGTTGCTCAATCTTTACGCTCGACGGGCGGCGCGGCAGGGGTTTGCATTCCCGCTGAAACTCAATGAATTCGATGCCTTCTCCGCGAGTTTCCCGTTTGAAGAAACGCCTGACCAGGCCGCGGCGATCAAGGCAGTGATGGCAGATATGACATCCGGAAAACCAATGGATCGACTTGTGTGCGGCGACGTTGGCTTTGGCAAGACCGAGGTGGCGCTGCGTGCAGCCTTCATTGCTGTAGCGGCGGGGAAACAGGTTGCCATTCTGGTTCCAACCACGCTCCTCGCCGAGCAACACTTCCAGAATTTTTCAGATCGCTTTGCCGAATGGCCGGTAAAGATCGCAGAGTTTTCGCGGTTTCGTTCAGCCAAAGAAACGACCATGGCGTTGAAGGGCATTGCGGACGGTACCGTCGATATCGCCATCGGAACGCACAAGCTAATACAGAAAGACGTGTCGTTCAAAAACCTTGGGCTGGTGATTCTCGATGAAGAACATCGCTTCGGCGTGCGTCAAAAAGAAGCGCTGAAAGCGTTACGAACCGAAGTCGATGTGCTGACGCTGACCGCCACGCCGATCCCGCGCACGCTTGCCATGTCGCTCGAGGGCCTGCGGGATTTTTCGGTGATTGCAACTGCGCCGCAGCGACGCCTTGCCATCAAAACTTTTGTGATCCCGCTTTCCGAGGGCATTATCGTTGAAGCCGTCATGCGTGAACTGAAACGCGGCGGGCAGGCTTACTATCTCTACAACGAAGTCGATACGATCCAGAACCAATATGATCGCTTGGCGCGGCTGCTACCGGAAGCACGTATCGCGGTCGCACATGGCCAATTGCCGGAACGCGAACTCGAACGCGTCATGCGTGATTTTTACCATCAGCGCTCCAACGTGTTGCTGTGCTCAACCATCATCGAGACCGGTATCGATGTGCCGACCGCGAATACGATTCTGATTCATCGCGCCGACAAATTCGGACTCGCGCAATTGCATCAGTTGCGTGGGCGCGTTGGACGCTCGCACCATCAGGCGTACGCTTATCTGCTTACGCCGCCTGCAGAGGCGCTCAATGCCAACGCCAGGAAGCGGCTCGAAGCGATCCAGATGATGGAGGACCTGGGCGCGGGTTTTTATCTCGCCATGCACGATCTGGAAATTCGCGGTGCGGGCGAAGTACTCGGCGACTCCCAGTCCGGCGGCATTCAGGATATCGGCTTCACCTTGTATTCAGACATGCTCAACGCTGCGGTGAAGTCACTCAAGGCAGGTCGCGAACCCGATTTACTCAAGCCCTTGAACGTTTCCACGGAAATCAATTTGCATACGCCTGCGCTTTTGCCCGAAACGTACTGTGGCGATGTCCATGAACGACTGGTGATTTACAAGCGCCTTGCCAATTGCAGTGACGAATCGAATCTGGATCAGCTGCACGAGGAATTGATTGACCGTTTTGGCTTGCTGCCTCCACAGACGCAAACGCTGGTGGACTGTCATCGCCTGCGCATACTCGGCAAGCCTTTGGATTTACTCAAAATCGACGCAAGTTCACAAGCGATCATGGTGCAATTTGGTGTCGATACGCCGATTCATCCGCAGCGTGTGATTCAGCTCGTACAGCAAAAGCGCCATTACAAGCTCGCTGGACAGGACAAACTGCGTATCGATAGGAAACTGGAAAATGTGCGAGAGCGCGTCACGGAAATCAAGAACATTTTACGTGAACTGGCGCCGGCGCCTGCTGGTGACGCAAAAGCGGCCGCATGAATACTGATGTCATTATCCAGGGCGAAGATATTGCGAGTGCGGATTTGCGGGCACTGCACGCAATCTGCTCTGGAAACGGAATTGAGCGGATCGGTTATGTAACGCATCAGGCGTTTCGGTTAGCGCGCGCGAATGTGGATAGTCGCGAAGCAGTCAAGAAACATTGCGATGCCGCACAACTCGATTTTGCCTTTGTTCCGTCTGGACGCAGACTCGATGCCATGGGGTTGCTGGCGATGGATATGGATTCGACGCTCATCACCATCGAATGCATCGATGAAATTGCAGATTTCATCGGCAAGAAAGCCGAGGTTTCCGCCGTAACAGCAAGCGCGATGCGCGGTGAAATCGACTGGCCGGAAAGTCTGCGGCGGCGTGTTGCGCTACTGGCTGGGCTGGAAGAGTCTGCATTGCAGCGCGTGTATGACGAGCGCCTTGCGCTGTCACCTGGCGCGAACGTATTGATCGCCACCGCAAAGAGCGCAGGTATCAGGACGTTGCTGGTTTCGGGCGGCTTCACGTTTTTTACCGAACGCCTGAAAATTCGCTTGGGGTTCGATTTCTCGTTTTCCAACACGCTTGAGGTTGTCGGTGGAAAATTGACGGGCCACGTTACCGGGCCGCTATGCGACGCGCCGGGCAAAGCCCGCCATTTGCGAACTGCGCGGGATAAACTCGGATTGCGACGCGAACAGATCGTCGCGATCGGGGATGGGGCCAACGACTTGCAAATGATGCGTGAGGCAGGGCTGTCAGTCGCGTATCGCGCGAAGCCGGTAGTCCAGGCGCAGGCGCAGGCCGCAATCAACTTTGTTGGGTTGGACGGGGTACTTGCGCTATTTGACGAGACCACGAAAGTCTAGCATCGGCGGGCTTCCTGGCGATTTTTCCCTCCGAAGGCCGCTTCAGTGCTGGAGTTTACTGGCAAGTTTGGCGGGCCGCCCAGATCTCAATTACTTCGCGGTATTGCCCGTCGCGTCAATTTTCGGCAGCGGAAAATACGCATAGGCCTGCTTGGGTGCCGCTGATTCGTCGTGGCGCTTGAGTTCATCGAGATTCTGTTTCTTGTCCCACCACGTTGCACGGTTGGTTTTCTGCTGTTCTTTCAGTTCCGGATTGTTGTCCATCAGATCGCGAACAAATTTGGTGATATCGGATTCGTACATGGCAGTTTCCGCGTCAGGTTGATGATCTTCATCTTATCATTGCGATGGGCTACCAGGTTCGCGAACTTGGCATGACCCTTGCTGAAAGTTCCCGCAATCAAATGAAAAAAAACAGCGCTGCAAACGAGAGGCCGCTCATGGAACTGCGTTACCCACGATCCTTTCTCGGTTTGCTGGTGGTCGGCTTCGCCATCGTTGCGCTGCCGTTGATTGCAGGGCTGGTGTCGAACGCGTTCTCGATTGAGCGTCTGTCCGAACAGAGCCAGAAGGCGGTTTTCAATGCCACCGTCGCGACGCAAAATGCCCGGCAATTATCAACTTTGGCGCTTGCGATGGAACGTTCAGCGCGTTTTTATGCCGTTTCTGGAGACCGCGATTTGGTGGATGCGTACAAGCAGTCACGCGAGAGGTTTCGAAAACTTCTTGGTGAATTTGTCGCCTTACCGCTGGCACCCGAGATGCAGGCTGCGGCAGACGTAGTTCAGCAAAGGGAGACAAGTATTTTTGCACTGCTCTCCGCAAAGCCGCCGTCGGCAGAACTTGGTCGCCAGTTCGAGCGTGATTTCGCCGAGCTCTCCGCGCGCTCATCGGCCCTGAACACACTGGCCGATCAATTGATCGAGCAGGAGGTGGCTGCCCTGAAAGCCGCAGCGGCCAAATCACGTAACCAGGTCATCTGGCAACTGCTGGCGATGATTCCGTCGGCACTTTTGATGATCGCAGGCTTCACCTATCTGCTGGCGCGGCCGATCCGTGATCTCGACGAAGCGATCCATCGCCTGGGAGAAGGCAAGCTCGCACAACGCATCCGCGTCGCCGGCCCGCACGACATTGAAATGCTGGGAGAGCAACTCGATTGGTTGAGGCAGCGCCTGATTTCGCTCGCGGACCAGAAGACGCGTTTTTTTCAGCATGTTTCGCACGAGTTGAAAACGCCGCTGACGGCGTTGCGCGAGGGCTCCGACCTGTTGGGCGAGGAAGTCATTGGCAAGCTCAACGATGAGCAGCGCGAGGTTGCCCGCATTCTCAAACACAACTCCCTGACGCTGGAGAAGTTGATCCAGGATTTGTTGACTTATTCACAAGCACAATCTTCGGATCGTCTGGGCAAAAAGACCGCGCTCGATATCCAGCCAGTGCAATTGAGGGATCTCATCGATCACGTGATCAACGCACAACGTCTCGCAATCATCGCCAAATCAATCACCGTAAAACGTGAGTGTGAAAAAGTTTCTTTTCAGGGAGATGGGGAAAAATTGCGCGTGGTCGTCGATAACCTGCTGTCGAATGCAATCAAATATTCTCCGCTGGGCGGCACCATTGTTTTACGCCTTGGCAAACACAAGGAACACGCCGTGATTGAAGTGATCGACAATGGGCCCGGCATTTCGATGGAAGATCGTGAACGCATTTTCGACCCGTTTTATCGCAGCAAGAATGCGGCAACGTCCGGCGTCAAAGGCACCGGGCTCGGGCTGGCGATCGTACGCGACTATGTTGAAATGCATCAGGGCACGGTAAAGGCGATCGCGGCCGCAGGCGCGCACATTCGCGTCATTCTGCCGAAATTACCGTTGCCCGCCTAATGGATATTTCATGAGACTGCAATCGACATGGCTACTCTCGCCGACGGGTCTGAAGTGAACAACCCGCAAATGCAAAATCTGCTGTTGGTCGATGACGACCCCGATCTCCTGAAATTGCTGGCGATTCGCCTGAAAGCGAGCGGATATCGGGCCACCACGGCGATCAACGGTGAACAAGCCCTGTCGATGATTGCCGCGGAAAGACCGGATCTGGTGATCACGGATCTGCGCATGGCGGGTCTGGATGGAATGGCGCTTTTTCATGAAATTGAGCGCCGCCATACCGGCTTGCCCGTCATCATCCTAACGGCACATGGCACGATCCCGGATGCCGTCGCGGCAACGCGGCAAGGCGTGTTCGGCTACATCACGAAACCATATGACGCGAACGAACTACTCGCACAGGTGCGGCGTGCGTTATCGCTGCATGGCGGCGTTGGTGCGTCGAGGGCTGACGCGGGATTGGCATTGAACCGAGCGGAGGGATCCTGGCGTAGCGAAATTATCACCAGAAGCCCGGCGATGGAGGACCTGCTGTTGCGCGCAGAGCGGATCGCGCAGGGCGATGCGAGCGTGTTGATCCAGGGTGAAAGTGGAACCGGGAAGGAACTACTGGCACGTGCATTACACCGCGCGAGCCGACGCGCCGAACGGCCGTTCGTTGCGATCAATTGCGGTGCGATTCCGGAAGCGCTGCTTGAGTCGGAATTGTTTGGCCACAAAAAAGGCGCGTTTACGGGTGCGACGAGCGATCATCCCGGATTGTTCGTCGAAGCCCATTCTGGCACGCTGCTGCTGGACGAAATCGGCGATATGCCGATGGCGTTGCAAGTGAAGCTGCTGCGGGTACTCGAAGCACGCGAAGTCCGTGCCGTCGGCTCGACCAAGACCATCCCGATTGACGTGCGCGTCATCTCGGCCAGCCACCGCGATTTGAACCAGGCCAAGACCATTGGCTCGTTTCGCGAAGATTTGTACTATCGACTGAATGTCGTCACGCTCAAGCTGCCCGCATTGCGCGAGCGACGAGAGGACATTCCGTTGCTGCTTTCCTATTTCCTCAAGGAACTCTCAACGCGTTACCAAAAAAACGTGAACGCGCTTTCGGATGATGCGCTGGAGATGATGAGTGCGGCTTCGTGGCCCGGCAATATTCGCCAGTTGTACAACGTTGCTGAGCAGGTGGTGGCGCTCTCTTCAAGCGAAATCGTCTCGACCAAAGTGGTTGAGCACGCCATGCAAGTTGAGATGCAGGGGCTTGACTCATTCGAGGAGGCGCGTCGCCGATTTGAATACGACTATCTCACCCGTCTGTTGAAGCTGACGCAGGGCAACGTGACGCAAGCGGCGCGGCTGGCGAAACGCAATCGCACCGAGTTTTACAAGCTTTTGCAGCGCCATGGCATTGAGGCGGCGCATTTTAAGCCCGCCAACGGTTAATCAACATTACGCCAAAATAGTCGGCTTTTGACGTCGGACCGTCGCCATTTAGAGACAAGTATTCCTGTTATGAATCATAAACTTAGGGAATTACCTCAATATATGTCTCCATTTGGCGACAGATTTTCTCGCGAAGCTGGTACACGGCAGAATACGGAAACGATCTAAACCATTGTTTATGATTGATTTAATATTTCTGGCACGGCGTTTGCTCATATGAAGTTGAATGCTTTTGGATCGCCCTCCCTCCCTGGGCGCTTCGGCGGTTTGGCTAGGTCCCCAAACCCCGAAGGTTCTCCTCCTTAAGCATTCGAGAGTGCGCCTTCAGGGGCGGTCGAAAGACCGCCCCTACTTTTTTGTGAAGCTGACTATTCGCGCTCCTCAATCCACGCCATCTGGATCGCCTCGAGTATTTTTTCGCCCGATTTATTCGGGTCAGCTTCGAATTCTTCAAGCTCGCACACCCACTGATGCAGGTCAGTGAAGCGAATGAGTTTTGGATCGACGTCAGGAAACTTCTCGCTGAGCTTAATCGCAATTTCGAGGGTATCGGTCCATTTGAGCGGCATCAGTGGTTCTCCCGCGCGTGGTTGATGGTGTACTTCGGAATCTCGATCACCAGTGGCGTGTCGCGCACTCTTGCCTGGCAGGACAATCGCGACAATGGCGTCAGGTCCCATGCCATATCGAGCATGTCTTCTTCCTTTTCTGCCTGCTCATCCAGCGAATTGAAGCCTTCACGTACGATGACATGGCACGTGGTGCAGGCGCAAGATTTCTCGCAGGCGTGTTCGATGGCAATGCCCTGGCGCAAGAGCGCGTCACACAAAGTTTCGCCTTCTGACGCATCGAATTTGGCGCCGTAAGGCGCTAATGTTTCATGGGGCAATACGGTGATAGTGGTCATGTTGTTCCGTCGTTGTTACCGTGCGTGCTCAATATTTAGCGAAGTTCGGCAAGTGACTTCCCCGTCAACGCGGCAGAAACACTTTTATCCATGCGCTTGGCGGCGAATGATTCTGTTGCGGTCGACAGACGTTCAATCGCGGCCTTGATCGCGCGCGGGTCTGCAGCTTCTGAAACACGACCTAGTGCGAGAATACCGTCTGTGATCGCAACGCTTTCGTCCACCGTAAGTAGCTCCGGATCAATGCGCATCGCTGCGCTGGCGGCTTCGATCAGACGCGATGCGTCGGTGCGGGCTTCCGCGAGTACGCGCGCCTCGGCATCAGCGCCGGCATGGGTGAAGCTAGCCTGTAACATGGACGCGATTTCTGCATCCGTCAGCCCATAAGAGGGCTTCACGTCTATCTGTGCCATGACACCGCTAACGAGCTCTTGCGCACTGACAGAAACCATGCCATCAGCATCGACCTGAAACGCGACACGGATACGCGCCGCACCCGCCACCATCGGCGGAATGTCGCGCAACGTAAAGCGCGCCAGTGATCGACAATCTTTAACCAACTCGCGCTCGCCTTGGACGACGTGAATCACCATCGCAGTCTGACCATCTTTGAAAGTGGTGAATTCCTGAGCGCGCGCAACTGGAATGGTGGAATTGCGCGGGATCACTTTTTCGACGAGACCGCCCATTGTTTCGAGACCAAGGGACAACGGGATGACGTCGAGCAACAGCATGTCCTCACCAGTTTTATTGCCTGCCAATACATTGGCCTGAATCGCCGCGCCGAGTGCCACCACCTTATCCGGATCAACATTATTGAGCAGGGGCCTGGCAAAAAACGCATTCACTGCACTTTGTACGTGCGTCATGCGTGTGGCACCACCAACCATGACAACGCCAGCGATGTCGTCAATGCCGAGCTTCGCGTCGCGCAACGCTTTTTTGACGGGCAGAAGCGTCCGGTCCACCAGATGCGAAGTCAACGAATGAAATTCGGCGCGACCAAGTTTGACCTTGAGCGTCTGGCCGTAACTTAGATGAATTTCGGTAGCCGCCTCCTCAGTGGTGGTGAGTTGCTCCTTCACCGCTCGCGCGGCCATCAACAATCGCCGCATGTCTTTTTGATCCGCACCGACAAGCCCGTGCAATCTGCGCCAATGTGCCGCAATTGCCTGATCAAAATCGTCGCCGCCGAGCGCAGAGTCGCCGTTCGTGGCAAGCACTTCGAATATGCCTCGGGTGAGTCTAAGAATCGAAATGTCAAACGTGCCGCCGCCCAGATCAAACACGGCGAAGGTGCCTTCGCTCGCGTTGTCCAGACCGTAGGCAATCGCTGCGGCGGTGGGTTC
Source organism: Betaproteobacteria bacterium (assembly GCA_025362135.1). Taxonomy (GTDB): domain Bacteria; phylum Pseudomonadota; class Gammaproteobacteria; order Burkholderiales; family Usitatibacteraceae; genus UKL13-2. The sequence continues at coordinate 35,515 of JANYHZ010000057.1, forward strand.
ATTGAGGAGGCGCAACACGTTGATGCCTGCCAGACGCGCCGCATCTTTTGTCGCCTGACGCTGTGCATCATCGAAATAGGCAGGCACCGTAATCACCGCACCAACCAGTTCACCGGCGAGCGCATCTTCACCGTGCACCCGCAGTACTTTCAGAATCTCGGCTGACACATCGACCGGCGATTTCACACCCGCGACCGTCTCAATTTTCACCATGCCGGGCGCATCGACAAATTTGTAAGGCAGCGTACCGTATTTGGCAACATCGGCCATCCCGCGACCCATAAATCGCTTGACCGAAACGATCGTGTTCGCCGGATCATCCGCCTGTTCGGCCTTCGGCTTCGCACCAACTTCGCAGCGGCCATCTGCAAAGTAACGCACCACCGAGGGCGTGAGCTTGTTGCCGTCATGATTCAACAACACTTCGGCCACGCCGCTCTTGACAGTGGCAACGAGGGAATTGGTTGTGCCCAAATCGATGCCCACCGCCAGCCGGTGTTGATGCGGCGCGGTTGACTCACCGGGTTCAGCGATTTGCAGCAGGGCCATTACGATTCAATTTCTTCTGCGGCGATGTCAATCTCCTCGCCCAATTTTTCGAGAAAGCGCAACTTGCGCACGGTTTCTCTCGCGCCGGGCATAGACACTTTGGACGCGAGTTGTTCTGCGAGCTTCGCAAATAGTTGCTTCTCCTCGCTCCGCTGGTCGGTGGCCAGTTGCGCAAGTTTCGCATCGTCCTTTGCCGCCTTGGCTTCGACAACTGCCTCGCGCCATTCCATTTGCTGCACCAGAAATTCAAGCGGCATGGCTGTGTTGCGCTCCTCTTCAGTATCGATTCCGCTGAGTTGCAGCAGATAGCGACCACGATTGAGCGGCGATTTCAGCGTGCGGTAAGCACCATTGGCCTGTGTTGCCCATTGCGCGGCGAGGCGTTTTTCAGCGTCGGACGCAGTCGCAAAACGATCCGGATGCACTTCACGCTGCACTTCACGATAGGCGATATCAAGCGCAGCGACATCAATCGTAAACGCTGGCGTCATGCCGAACAACTCGAAATGATTTTTGGAGAAATCTGGATTCATTGCATAAAAAAAGGGCGCGCTTTGCGCCGCCCCCTCTCCCCGACCCTCTGCTTCGCTTCAAGGGTTCCCTTGTCCCACGAGGCGAGAGGGGGTTTGGTTAGACGTTAAACGACTCGCCACAACCGCACGTGTCTTTTTCTTTCGGGTTATTGAATTTGAAGCCTTCGTTCAACCCTTCTCTGACAAAATCGAGCTCCGTGCCGTCAATATAAACGAGGCTTTTCGGGTCAACGAATACTTTGACACCGTTTGATTCGAACGATTGATCTTCAGCGCTTGCCGCATCGACAAATTCAATTTTGTACGCCATGCCGGAGCAACCGGTGGTGCGCACGCCAAAACGCAAGCCGATGCCTTTACCGCGCTTGGTCAGGTAATTTTGAACGTGGGTTGCGGCGCGTTCCGTCAATGTAATCGACATGGGTGGCCTTTCGCCTTTGCTTTATTCGGCCGCTTCTTTAAGCGGTTCGGCATGCTTGGATCTGTAGTCAGCAATCGCTGCCTTGATCGCGTCTTCGGCAAGAATCGAGCAGTGAATTTTCACCGGGGGAAG
>JANYHZ010000082.1 GCA_025362135.1 Betaproteobacteria bacterium
CCAGCGGTGCCCGGATACTCTGGCATGCGCTACCGAAATTGGTGCAAAGCGTAAGCTCGAATGCCGACCCGGTAATCGTTCGTGCCGGATTGGCCGGATCGATGTCGATGTGAAACGGATAGGGTTGCGCGAGCGCGACAGCCGTCCAGGCCTGTCCCGCATTCGTCGTGTAATACATCGTTGGAGTCGCCCACGACTCATCCAGCGCATAAATGACATTGGGATTGGAGGGTGCCACGACAATGGCGCGTATGCGGCTCGCGTTTACGCGCACGCCATCCGGCGGGCCGATCGCCGTCCATGTTCCCACAGCACCCTTCGTGTTCGAGCGCCAGATCTGCGCTTCCCCGGCATAGACGATATTGGCGTCCGTCGGATGGAACGCCATCGGGCCGTAATACATTCGCGACGGTGCCGCGACGGTATATTCAACATCCTCCCAGTTCACGCCCGCATCGATGCTCCGACGCAGGCGTTGTGTTCCGCCAATGTCAAAGACCAGATTGGAATCGAGCGGGCTCGTATGCAACGCAGTGAATTCGTATCCGCCATCTCTCGCCCAGCCGTTCGGTAAATCAAGATTGCCGCGAAATGTTTGATAATCCGCCGCGTTCACGAGGCCAATGCGGTTCGCAGGCGGACCCGCGACGTCGAAGCTGAACGCCCGGAACGTATTGACCCCCGTGTCGGCCCGCTGTGCGAGGTCGATGTCCATTCCGCCGTCGGTCATCCTGAAGAGGCCCTGGTCGGAAGCGGCATAGACGATGGTCGGATCGACGGGCGAAAATTGCGCATCGAGAAGATCGACGGCCGTGCTGTATTTCGCTGTGTAGTTCGCGAACGCATCGGTCGTCACCGAGTAACTCGCATTCGCCGCGATGACGTTGTCCGCATTCACCGGATTGACGTTGATCGAAAAATCGTATCGCCCCTGATGGAATTCGGTCAGCTCCTTTTGAAACGACCAGGTGGCACCGCCATCGGTGGAGCGCCAGACGCGGGCGTTGAACGCCGGCGGGTTCGGACGCAGGTACGTTTGCAGGTACACGGTGTTGGGTGCGCTCTTTGCCCATCCGAAGACAGTGACGCCAAGGTTGGTGACGTTGGTCGCGACCTGTAGCCAGGTGGTTCCGCCATCGATGGAGCGCTGCACGCCCAACTGTGGGTGCGAAACAAGGAGCGTGTTGTAGTCGGTCGGATGGACCGCCACGTCGGGGATGCCTTCCCAGCCGTTGATTGGGACGAAAGTCTTGAGCGTCTGCCAGGTGACCCCGCCGTCGCTGGTTCGGTAGAGATTGCTGGTCGTAACGACGGTCATGCGATTGCGGTCCGTCGGATCGAACAGGATGCGATTGACGAGTGCGGTGCCGAGGTCCGGTGGAGAGATCGTCTTCCATGTGGCACCCGCGTCTGCGCTCAACAGGAGCCCGCGCGCCCCGCCTTCGCGACCCAGCTTGTCCGGGTTTCCCAGGCCGACCGCGACGATATCGTGATTGCCTGGCCAAACGGCGACCGTAAAATAGCCGTCAGGATTGTTGATGCGCGGCGTAATCTGGCGCCAGTTTTGGCCCGCATCCGAACTCGACCAGACACCCCCCATCATCGAAGCGACGTAAAGCACCTGTGTCGATTGGTGACTCAACGCAATTTTTGCGGCTTTGCCGGTGAAGTTCCTCGGCCCTACCGGACGCCAGTCGCCCCGCGAATAGTCGACAGCAACGGTCGGAAGAGCGAGGAACCTGGTATTTTCCGGAACCTGCCCCAACACCCGGCGCGAAAGTGCACGCTGTCGCCTTGCCTCCCAGGGATGCACGGTGGGGCTCACCGCCGACACGCCATCCACACTACTTGCCGAACTGGTCGGGGTGCCGGTGGCAGCGCATCCGCCCAGCAGCGCCAGCGCGCAAAGCGTGGGAGCGAAAAGCAGCCACCTTCCATTGACATCGCGACGGTTCATGCTTTTCTCCCTTGGAACGAGTTCGCGAAACGATTGTGCTTAGTGCTGTGTATGGCCGTGACATCGGGTACGACTTATCCGTGCAATGGCCGGGGAGGGGCATATTTTTCTGCGGTCGCTTAATGATCAACACGTGATCAACTCGCCGCGTTGGTACTTCGCTTTTCATCCGGACACTACACCGTCCATGTAAGCATTCCTGAACCAGTGCCGTCAAGCGCCGTTTTTGTTGGTCACGTAAGCGAAACTAAACGCTTGCTTATATGCGCTTGACGTCCGCCAAATCATGGTCTTGTGTGCGCTGCCGCACAAACACCGTGCTTCAGTGCGTGCTACACCTTTAAACTGGAATGGCGCTCACCAAAGTGAAGGAGAAACCGGAATTGATCGCGGGCATCAGCGAGAATGGCAATTCCTGCGCGATAGTCAGTCAAAGGCACAAGAATTTCGCGTCACAGAAACAGTGTTCGATTTAGAAAAAGGCGTATGACATGACCTACTGTATTGGCGTAATGCTCGACAAGGGCATCGTTTTCGCTTCGGACTCCCGCACCAATGCGGGGGTGGACAACTTCGCCAAATTCTGCAAGATGACGGTGTTTGAGCGGCGCGGTGACCGCGTCATCGTGTTGTTGAGTTCGGGAAGCCTCGCTGGCACGCAGGCGGTCATCGGTGTGTTGAACCAGCGCTGCACGGACGACAGTGGCAACCCGAATCTCTGGACCGCCCGAACCATGTTTGATGTGGCGATGCTGGTGGCCGATGCGATGCGCGATATCGAGCGACGCGATGGCGCATATCTCGAAGAAAGCGATATGCGCTTCAATGCCTCGTTCATCGTTGGCGGGCAGATCAGCGGTGAGCCGATGCGGCTGTTTCGCATTTATGCAGAGGGCAACTTCATTGAGGCAGGTGAAGACACGCCGTTTTTCCAGACGGGGGAAACGAAATATGGCAAGCCGGTTATCGACCGCGTAATTTCGCGATTTACCCCCCTGGAGGACACCATCAAATGCGTGCTGGTGTCGTTTGATTCCACCATGCGAAGTAATTTGTCGGTCGGTATGCCGATCGACCTGCTTTGCTACGAACGCGACAGTCTCCTGGTGCAGAAACGCCGCCGATTCGAAGAAGGTGACGCTTATTTCACCGCGCTCAGCCACGAATGGGGCGAGGGTACGCGGCAGGTGTTTCGCCAACTGCCAGTGCTGGTCTGGTGAGAAATTTTTCCCGCATCGTCGCCGACATCATGCGATATCTCTTTGTGAAACCCGGAGAACCAATATGAAAATTCGTGTCGGCTTTGAAATGGTCTACGACTGTCCGCAGCCCACCCCGATGATTTTGAATCTGAATGTTCATTTCACGCGGGTTTCGGATCTCATCGGTCGTGACGATCTGCGGTTTGATCCGCCGGTACCGGTGGCGGCCTATCGCGACAGCTTCGGTAACTGGTGCACCCGCATCGTGGCGCCACAAGGCCGCACGCGCGTCAGCGCCGATGTGGTCGTCAATGATTCCGGCAAGCCCGATGTGATCGTGCCAGAGGCGCAACAGTTGGCGGTGGAAGATTTGCCCGAAGAAACGTTGTTGTTTTTACTCGGCAGCCGTTATTGCGAAACCGATCAACTGTCAGAGACCGCCTGGCAGCTCTTTGGCAACGCACCCACCGGCTGGGGCCGCGTTCAGGCGATCTGCGATTACGTTCATCACCATATCGTTTTTGGCTACCAGCACGCGCGCAGAACACGCACTTCGCTGGAAGCGTTTCACG
>JANYHZ010000099.1 GCA_025362135.1 Betaproteobacteria bacterium
ACTGGCGCGGCTTTGCTCGATAAGCTGCCGCCCTGCGCGGGTGTGACGCGTATCGCGTCCGTCGCGCTGGCGTTGGTTGTGGGGGGCGGTATAGGCTTTTCGTACGCTGCACTCCCTGCCGGGCTCGACAGCCGCGCCAACATCGCGGCCTTCCTTGACGCTACGCTACCATCGACCACTGCCGGTAGCATGCCTTCGTTGTTATCGCAAACAGGTGCGTATTCCAACCTGTCGGCCCGCACGCCGCACGCCGGCCTGATTCCTTATGCGGGCAACTCCGCGCTGTGGACCGACGCCTCGCTCAAGTCGCGCTTTATCGGCCTGCCCTACGACGGCACAGCGGGTGCGCCGAAGATCGGTTTCGCCTCCACCGGTGCCTGGACTTTTCCCGATGGCACCGTGTTCGTCAAGAATTTCGACCTGCTGGTAGATGAGCGCGCAGGTGCCGCCAATCCCGTTCGCCGACTGGAAACGCGCATTCTGGTGCGGCTGTCCGACGGCGGCATTCGCGGTGCCACTTACAAATGGCGGCTCGACAACAGCGACGCCGATATCGTCCCCACCGCGCTAAACGATCCTGTCACCATCACGCAGGCCGACAATACAACCCGCACCCAGACGTGGTCCTATCCAAGCCCAACGCAATGCCTGATCTGCCACAACGCCGATGCCGGCCTGGTGCTGGGCATCAAAACTGCGCAGCTAAACGGCGATTACACGTATCCTGCGACCGGTCGCACCGATAACCAGTTGCACACCTATCATCACCTCGGCATGTTCGATCAGGCCATCGCGGACCCGCCGACGTCATACGCGCGCATGGTCGATGTGCTCGACACCAGCGCAACCATGGAAGACCGCGTGAAGTCCTATTAGGACGCCAATTGTGCGCATTGCCATCGACCGGAAGGCAGCCGCCCACTACAGGCCAGAGGACCGTTGTTCGACATGCGCTATGAAACGCCGTTACTCGCGCCCGGCGGTATAGGACGCATTCCCATCGTCGCCAATAGCGGCGAGGACGGGCTGGTGCGGCGGGACATCATCAACTCCAGCATTCATGCTCGTGATGGCAGAGTCGGCCCCGGACAAATGCCGCCGCTGGCGCGCAATGTGCCGGATCAGCGCATCCTGGCGCTATACGATCTGTGGGTGAATTACGCGTACGACGTCTTGAGCGTTACCCGCCTGACGGTGAACAGTGTGCGCCTCAAGTTCAATCGGGCGGTCGACGTGGTAACTGCAAATGTACCATCCAACTACGCCTTTAGCGGCGGCATCACGGTGAGTCAGGCCGTGCAGGGTGCTGACCCGAGCGAGGTGGTGTTGACAACTTCCACGCTGGCGGCAAATACCAGCTATACCGTGACGGTCAATCGCGTCAAAGAAGCGCAGGCACCGAACAATCCGATCTGGCCCAACACACTGTTCCTGTTCACCACGCCGCGAAGTGCACTGGAATCAATCATCTATTTGTTGCTGGATTGAGGAATTGAAAACTCAATAACTGGCGCGGCTTACCAGCACTTTATGGTCGGGAAACCGCGCCAAATGGCGTTATATGTTTCTTTCAGATCGGAAACGTCCCCCCCCCGCACGCTCAGCGCTTCCTCGCCAACGTCAACCCATCCCCAATCGGCAACATTGAAATATCGACCCGCTCGTCGCGATGCAGCTTGTTGTTGAGCGCCTGCAATGCCGCCGTATCCGCATCCTCGGCAGGGGTAGCGACTTTCCCGCTCCACAAAGTATTGTCGATCGCGATCAGTCCACCGACGCGCAGCAGTGTCAGGCAGCGTTCGTAGTAAGCGTCGTAACCGCTTTTGTCGGCATCGATAAACGCAAAATCGTATTGCCCCTTTTCGCCTGCGTTGATGCGCGCATCGAGTGTGTTTAACGCGGGCGCCAATTGCAAATCGATCTTGTGCGCGACACCGGCGGCCTTCCAATGCGGAACGCCGATGCGGGTGTATTCATCGCTGATATCGCAGGCCAGTACTCTCCCATCGTCCGGTAGCGCCAGCGCCACTGACAGTGCGCTATAGCCTGTGAACACACCGATCTCGATGGTGCGGCGCGCGCCGAGCAGACGAATCAGCAGCGCCATGAACTGGCCCTGCTCAGGCGAAATTTGCATCACTGCGTATGGGTGCGTGCGGGTCGCCTCGCGCAGTGCGACCTGCGCCGGATGCTCACGCAACGAGTGGCTAAGCAGGTATTGGTAAACGGTATCGTCTAGGTTCAGGGTACGGCTGGACATAGTGTCGGATCCTCGGGAACTTGTTTTGTGTCGCGCGCTAGTTAACCGCCTTGAGCCGGTCAAGCTTGGCAGCGTATAGATCGTGCTCCTTGCGGGTCGTGCTGAAATCCATCGCGATACCAAGATGCCGCTTCGATTGCGGAACATCCCCCAGGCGGGCAAATGCCGCCGCCAGCCAGAAATGAAATTCATGGTTGTAGGGATCGCGCGCGAGCTCGCGCTGAAACATGTCTCGCGCCGTCTTGAAATCACCTGCCTGCATCGCATCCAAACCAAGGGTAAAGAAATGGAAGGGCGCATAGGGCTGCACGCGCTCCACTTTTTCGGTCAGGACTTTCGACTCAACGGTGCGGCCTTCGTCGCTCAGCACCATGGCGAGATTGGACATGATCTGGGTATTGGCCGGATCGCGCGCGAGCGCATAGTTCAGGGCTTGCTCGGCAGCTTCGGCATTGCCGTTGCGGCGGTAAACCACGCCAAGCGTGTTGTATGCGCTCAGGAAACCCGGATCCTGTTTGATCGCTTCGCGCACCCACCAGTAGGCGTCGTTGATTTGTCCTCGTGCGAGCGCTTCGGCGCTGCGATTGTTCATATACATGGCCATCACAGTTTGCTCGTTGATGGCCCACGTATGGTAGCTCTTGTTTTCCAGCGGAGGATTGAAATCGATCGTCATCATCACGTTATCGTCAATTCTGCTTTTGATATCGCGATAGCGCTTGCCGACCGTCAGGTTCACGTGCCCGATGGTGAAATACATTCCGCCGCTACGGCTCCAGTTTTCTTCGACGAACACGCTCTGGAAATGCACCGTCATGCCGAGCTCTTTGGCAAGCGCGGCAGTCATGATGACCAGCGAAAGGCAATTGCCCGCGCGATCAGCGAACGTCTGTGCGGCATTTCGCGTCGTCGCCGAATCATATTGAACCTTGAGCTGGCTTTTGCTGTTCAACGCATCGATCAAGCCCAGCTGCGTGCCTTTCGCCTGCAACTGGCTGGCGATGTCAACTTTGAGGTAGCGTTTCATTGCGTCGCTGACGGCAAATATATCGTCCGCACTGACGCGCTCCGACGGCGAGGAGAACAACTTGTCGTCGAACAGGTGTCCGGGATGGGGCACAATTTTGGTGCTGGCACAAGCGGCAAGCAGAAATGGCAGCAATACAACGAAGCAACGTACTAATAAATTTTTCATCGCCGTCTCCTTACCTGGAACGCGAACTCACCGATCACCGGACGGGCATCACACTACAAGCAGTATCTGCGCCGAATCTTGCGACGTCAATGCTGGATTTTTCGTCGTGTTGCGACAGTTGATATCGCTGCTACGGGGTCTCCATGCTGATGCATAACGCCGGGTTCGTGGTACACGCTTCTATCAACGCGAGCATTGTCGTGACATTTGCCAGCGACTTCGCGACCGTATCCTTGCCTGCCCGGAACTTGACCAATTCAGAAACGAATTTTTGGTCTTTGAGCAGAATAGCCAGCCGGTCATCGCGAATTTTCCGCACCTGCTGGTAAGCGGCAACGGAATTTTTTCGCGCAAATACCTGCTTCAAGTCCGCCGTTTCCTGATCCAGGTACTCCTTCAGCAACATGTCGTTGGCGGAGCTGGCGATGAGACTCGACAAGTATGTGTAGGCGTGAATTCTGGTGAGCATGCTGACCAGTACCTGATAGTCGTTGGTCTTCATGCTCACGAAAATCACTTCGTCATTCTGGCCAAGATCCCAAATGGTGGCGAGAATGGCTGCGGTGCGTTTGACATCCGCAAATGCGCGCAATTTTTTGACTTCCGGCTGCTCGATCCAGTTCAGCGAGACGGTGCCCACGTCCAACTGCCTCGCATAATTGGCAATCAGCGTGTTGATCCTGGCGGATTCGTCGTCGTCTGCGTGGCCGGAGGTGGGTAGCAGAAGCACCGCGATTAAAATAATGGTCAGAAACTTTGCAGTGGCGTTTTTCATTTTTAGCGAGATGTCGGCGGCACCATAAATTCTAAAGCGTTTGTTCACGGAAGTGATTCAGCCCATTCGACAGCGGCAGGATGTAATTGCCTAAATTTGTAGCTCCTTCCCCCATGAGCATGGGGGAAGGAGCCACAATTAGCGACCACTCGCATAGTTGCAAAGCAGAGCGTAGCGTTTCGCTAGTGCCCATCCCCATGACCAAACGATTGCACATCCACCGGAACAGGCGCACCGGTACTGTTCTGGAAAAAAAATGGTGCGCGCGCCCTCGGTGTTGCGCCGACTTCATTCATCGTCTTTGATTCGTACAAACGACCGTTCAGCATCACGTGCGTAAGCCGGTCCGAGTTCCGGATATCTTTGAGCACATCACCATCGATGATCGCCAGATCCGCGAGCTTGCCTGCCTCGAGTGAGCCGATGTCTCTATCCATGCCCAAGTATTTTGCGCCGTTCAGCGTGGCGACACGGATCGCTTCCAGTGACGTCATCCCGCCAAGCGCCAGGGTCCACATCTCCCAATGCGCGCCCAACCCTTCACGCTGACCATGCGCACCGACATTGACAGGGATGCCAGCGCGTTGAAGTTCGGTCGCGGTGCGCGCGACCCTGAGGATATTGAAGTCTTCGTCAGGCGCGGTAAGGCGCCTGACGCTGCGCGGCTCCAGCACCGTGCGCGGCACGTAAAGCGATAGCAGTGGATGTTTCCACACATCGGACCGCGCATACCAATAATGTTCTCCGTCCAATCCACCGTAGCCGACGACCAGCGTCGGCGTGTAACCAACCTTGGTCTGTGCCCATAGCTGCTTCACATCGTCATAGACTTTCTCGACGGGGAGCGCGTGTTCGATACCGGTGTGACCATCGACCACCATGTTCATGTTGTGCTGGAATAGTGCACCGCCTTCGGGGACCACCATCATTTGCGTCTGACGCGCGGCTTCCAGAATCTGCTGGCGCTGGTCGCGGCGCGGCTGGTTATAACTTTTCACTGTGGTGGCACCGGCCGCCTTCATGCGTTTCAGATGCGTCAGTGCGTCGTCGAGACTATCGACCACCGAAGCAAAGTTTCCCTTCGCGCCATACAGGACGGTGCCGGTGGAATAGATGCGTGGGCCGACGATTTTTCCGGCGCGCTGCAGTTCGCTTTGCGTGAAAATTTCGGCCGTGTTGTTCGATGGATCGTGAATGGTTGTCACGCCAAACGCCAACGAGGCGTAGTTCACCCAGCTTTGCTGTGGGATGATCTGATTCTCGCCCATGCCGCCGTGCCAGTGCACATCAACGATTCCAGGGATGATGGTTTTGCCGCGGGCGTCGATCATCGTTGCGCCGGGTGGCACCGCAATGTCGACCGTCTTGCCGATTGCCGCAATGCGGTTTTCCCTGACCACGATACGACCATCCTCGATCACTTCGTCACCCTTCATGGTGACGATGCGCGCACCTGAAATTACCGTCGTGGCGGTGGGCCGATTTGCGTTTTGGCGAAAGCCGATCTTCATCCCGGTTTCAACGGCCTTCGGCAATTCCGCAGGCGCATCGGCGACAAACGCAAATGCGTTTTTCAATTCACTGCTGAATAATTCGTCGCCCATCGAGAAATAGACTTTGCTGCTGTCGCCGGACCAGTGCAGATAATCCCCGGAATTCACGTCGAGCTGTTTGACCGGCAGATTTTTCATCTTCGGGCCGATCGTGAATGTTTTCCCGGCCAGCGGCATGGGCATCACAAATGTGTGGAAGCGTTCACTGAAGGCCAGCCACGCTCCGTCCGGTGACAACGCGAAGTCAGTAGCGAATTCGCTCTTGACGATCACCTGCTCTTCGGACTTATCCAGCTTGAAGCGCACAAGCTGCATATCCCATTCGACCTCACCGGTTTTGAACGTACGCGTGACGTACACGTGTTCATTGTCACGGCCAAATTGCGGCGCGCTGCCGTCGTCGGTCAACAATCGCGGCGGTCCCCTGCCCTCAGTGCTGACCACAAATACACCCGTCTCTATGCCATGCCACGGCGTCGTCAGATAGCCACCGCGTGCTTTTTGATACACGACCTGTTTGCCGTCCGGAGAAAAAGTGGGGTCCAGATATTTGCCCGGACTGGTGGTGAGAACGGTTTCCTTGCCGCTTGGTAAATCAAGCAGCCGTACCGAGCCCAGCTTGACGTCATTCCACGTCGTGAACACGATGCTCTTTCCATCGCGTGAAAATTGCGGAAAGAACTCGAAGTGGTCGTCCTGTTTCGTCAATCGTTGCGGCGTTCCGTTCGGCAGCGCGCGTACGTAGATCACCCCGAGCGCCGAGTAAATAACCTTGTCGCCCTGCGGCGAAACATTCACCCAGCGCAACTGATGCACGTCGAATTGATCGGGCGCGACCGGTGTTTCAAAGCGCAGTGCTTGCCTTACGTCTCGCGTGTCCTTGACGTGGAATGGAATTTCCTTCGCTGACTTTGCAAACGGATCCACGCGCCAGATTTTGCCCTTGGCCCATACGACGATTTCCTTGCTGCCCGGTAACCACGCAAAACTGGGATAGACACCGTGCACCGCCCAGATTTCCTGCATATCGCGTTCCAGCTCTCCCCATGCGGGTGTCTCTTCACCGGTGTTCAAGTCCTTCAGGAACAAGGTGCTCTGGTTGCGTATGCGCCGCACAAAGGCGAGATATTTTCCATCCGGCGACGGCGTTGGGCGTACAGCGCCGCCTGCACCACTGACAAACGCTTTGGTTTTTCCCGTTTGCAAATCTTTACGAAAAATCTGATAAATCTGCCCGTTGGAATCCTTGTTGTATTCGAACTCGTTGCCCGGCGTCGTGTCCTGCGAATAATAAACGGTGCGGCCATCAGGCGAGAACGCGGGTTCACCGAGATCCTTTTGCCAATTGGCCTTTTCATTGAGCTGAACACCTTCGCCCCCGCCAGCGTGGAACAGCCAGATTTCCCCGGAGCCCAGCGAACGTGTCCCGGTGTAGTGTTTTCGCGCCGCAATGTACTGGCCGTTCGGATGCCACACCGGGTTATTGAGCAGACGGAATTTTTCCTTCGAGACTTCGCGCGCGTTTTTTCCGTCGATATCCATAACCCAGATATTGTCGCCCCCGCCCGCATCGGACAGGTACGTGAGCCGCTTGCCGTCCGGCGAGAAACGCGCCTGCATTTCCCACGCCACGCTGTGCGTGAGTGCTTTCGCCTCGCCGCCTTCTATGGGCAGCAAATACAAATCGCCCAGCAAATCGAACACGATCTGTTTCCCATCCGGGCTCACGTCGACGCTCATCCAGGTGCCGGTACGTGTATCGAGAGGCACGCTGATCGCCTCGGTCGGCGGATTGTTGACATCCCATTTTTTCTTGGGCGGAGTGGTGTCTTTTTCGTCGTCTGCTGCGAAAGCAGTTGATGCGGCGATGAAGAGGATCGCGAAGCTGGTCACGACGTTGCGAAATTTTTTCAACTGATATTCTCCAGAGAGATGAACTGGTAAAGCAATCACAAATTTGAGTACCGATTGCATCGGTAAGAGGATTATTAGGTAGCCCGCAAAAGTTTATAAAACTCAAGCACTGGCGGGTGTCGTGGG
>JANYHZ010000122.1 GCA_025362135.1 Betaproteobacteria bacterium
CTGCGTATCAAGGGCCTGTATCTGGCAGTCGCAACACTTGCGGCGCAGTTCTTCCTGGACTGGTTGTTCTCGCGCGTGAAGTGGTTTACCAATGATTCTTCATCCGGATCAGTTAGCGCGCCGGTCATTGAGGTTTTCGGATATCGCTGGGAATCGCCGCTTGAAAAATACCTCTTTGTGTTGTCTGTGGTTGTGTTGTTCGCGCTGATCGCCAGAAATCTCGTGCGCTCGCACATAGGCCGCTCGTGGATGGCGACCCGCGACATGGACGTCGCTGCCGAAATTATCGGCATTCGCCCCGTTTATGCGAAGCTTTCTGCGTTTGCCGTCAGCTCATTCTTTGTAGGTGTGGCCGGGGCGCTGTGGGGATTCGTGCACCTGGGCTCGTGGGAGCCACTGGCATTTGACGTTAACCGGTCCTTCACCTTGCTGTTTATGGTCATCATCGGCGGACTCGGCTCTATCTTGGGCTCCTTTCTTGGCGCGGCGTTTATTGTGATTTTGCCGCTCATGTTGAATCAGGTGCCGCTCTGGCTTGGGCTACCGATGTCGACCGCGACAGCCGCCCACTTTGAGGCAATGATTTTTGGCGCATTGATTATTTTCTTTCTGATCGTCGAACCGCATGGGCTGGCGCGGTTATGGGCAATTGCCAAGGAGAAACTGCGACTTTGGCCCTTTCCGCATTGATGTACGTTGAACGCGGATATTTGGTATGGTTGATTCGATTAAAAGGAAACAAGAGCACGGGAACAAAGATGCTTGAATGAAGCAACATGGACAATGTTTTTTACTTAGGAGGACGGAGATGAAAACGATATTGAACAAAGTAGCCATTGCTGCCGGCGCGCTTTGCGCGATGGCAGCAAGCAGTGTTTTTTCACAGGCAAACGAGCAATTTGTGCCAGTACTTGTTTACCGCACTGGTGCGTATGCACCTAACGGTGTGCCATGGGCAAACGGTTTCGTTGATTATTTGAAGCTGATCAATGAGCGCGATGGCGGTATCAATGGCGTGAAGATTACTTATGAAGAGTGCGAGACCGGCTATGCCACCGACCGTGGCGTGGAGTGTTACGAGCGTCTCAAGGGCAAGGGGCCGACGGGCGCAACCGGTTTCAATCCACTCTCGACCGGCATCACATTCGCATTGATCGATAAATCCCCCGCTGACAAAGTACCGGTTTTTTCCACCGGATATGGTCGTTCGGAAGCGGTTGATGGCAGTGTTTTCCCCTGGACTTTTCCATTGATGGGCACCTATTGGACGGCAGCCGATATCCTGGTGCAACACGTCTCCAAAAAAGGCAGCCTGAAGGGCAAGAAAATCGCGTTGGTGTATCACGATTCACCGTTTGGCAAAGAGCCTATACCCGTGTTGGAATTGCACGCCAAGAAACACGGATTTGAATTGGTCAAGTTGCCCGTCACCCACCCCGGCCTCGAGCAAAAATCGACCTGGCTGCAGATTCGCCAGCAGAAGCCCGACTACGTATTCCTGTGGGGCTGGGGCGGCATGAACTCGACGGCGATCAAAGAGGCGATTGCGGTTTCCTATCCACGTTTGCAAATGTACGGCGTGTGGTGGTCGGCTGCTGAGCCGGACGTGTTGCCTGACGACGAGGCAGCCAAAGGTTACAACGGTCTCGCCTTGCAGCACTCGAGCGAGAAAGATGCTGGCGTACACAAGGACATGATGAAATTTCTTTACGATAAGAGCAAAGGTACTGGCAAGAAGGAAGAAGTCGGCAACGTGCTCTATAACCGCGGCATGATCAGCGCGATGCTGGTGGTTGAATCGGTGCGCAAGGGGCAATCCAAATTCGGCAAAAAACCGGTGACGGGTGAGCAGGTGCGTTGGGGTGCAGAGAACCTGAATATCGACAACGCGCGCATCAAGGCCATTGGCTTCGATGGCATGCTGCAACCGATCAAAACGTCGTGCGCCGATCACGAAGGCGCACACAAGGCGCGCATCCATACGTGGGACGGCAAGGCATGGAGCTATACGTCGGACTGGTATGAGGCCGACCGGAGCATCCTCAGCCCGATGATTGCGGCGCAGGCGAAGAAGTACGCGGAAGAGAAGAAAATTACGCCGCGCGATTGCAAGAAAGAGAGTTGACGCAACCCCTTGAACCTGTCATTTCGAACCCGGCTTCATCGGTGAGAAATCTGCCTTATCGCGGTATTTATTGAGAATTACCTAACCGCATGACACAGATGCCAGTTGTTACCACGCTCTCTCCCCCAGCCCCTCTCCCGCGAGCGGGAGACGGTGGCCGACAGGCCGGGAGAGGGGAGCCGCTGTCACATAGTTATGGAAAGATCAATAGAAAAAGCAGATTTCTCGCTTTGCTCGAAATGACAGTTAATTTTTCTCGCACTTATGCCTGACACCACAATCACTCCCATCGCTAAACCCCTGTTGTCCGTCAACGGCATCGAGGTCATCTACAACCACGTCATCCTCGTGCTCAAGGGCGTTTCGCTCAGCGTGCCCGAGGGCGGCATCGTTGCGATTCTTGGAGCAAACGGTGCGGGCAAAACCACAACCTTGCGTGCCGTGTCGAATCTGCTCAAAAGTGAGCGCGGTGACGTGACCAAAGGATCGGTCGAATATCGCGGTGAAAAAGTTCACCACCTTTCTCCATCCGATTTGGTCAAGCGCGGCGTCATTCAGGTGATGGAAGGCCGACACTGCTTTGCCCACCTGACAGTTGAAGAAAACTTGCTGACCGGCGCGTATACACGTAGTGCCAGCCGCGTCGAGGTCAATGCAGATCTGGAGAAGGTCTATAGCTATTTCCCGCGACTGAAAACACGTCGCCATTCGCAATCCGGCTATACCTCGGGCGGTGAGCAGCAAATGACTGCGGTGGGGCGCGCGTTGATGTCGCAACCAAAGATGATTCTGCTCGATGAGCCATCGATGGGTCTGGCACCACAGATTGTCGAAGAGATTTTTGAAATCGTGCGCGACCTGAATCAAAAAGAGAAAGTCAGCTTTCTGCTGGCTGAGCAGAATACCAACGTGGCGCTGCGCTATGCCGATTTTGGTTACATCCTCGAAAACGGGCGCGTAGTCATGGAAGGTGCCGCCAAAAATCTCGCGGAAAATGAAGACGTGAAGGAGTTCTATCTCGGTATTTCCACATCGGGTCGCAAGAGCTTCAGGGACGTGAAGCACTACCGCCGTCGCAAGCGTTGGCTGGCTTGATGTCCCGGCGTTTACCCACTGCCGAGTCGCATTTGTGAGCATGTACTACGATGCGCTGGAGATACGTCCGCCGGAAGAGCGTGAAGGCGAGTTGTTCGCTGCGCTGTCTGCGCAGATTGCCCACGCGAAGGCAAACGCGCCCTATTTTTCGACATTACTTGCCGGCGTAGAGCCGAGGCAAGTGGCCTCACGGAAGTCGCTTGCGGCATTGCCCGTGACGCGCAAATCTGATCTTGTTGAGTTGCAGCGGCTGCAATGGCCATTCGGCGGACTGAACGCAATTGCGCCCGGCAAACTCGCCAGGCTGTTTGTCTCACCGGGTCCGATCTTTGACGCAGAGGGCACTGGCCGCGATTTTTGGCGGACCGCCCGCGCCATGCACGCAGCAGGATTTCGCGCTGGTGATGTTGTGCACAATACGTTTTCATATCACCTCACGCCAGCGGGTTCCATGTTTGAAACGGGTGCCCACGCGCTCGGTTGCGCAGTGATACCGGCGGGCACCGGGCAGACCGAAATGCAGGTGGCAACCATCAGCGCGTTGAGGCCAAACGCTTACGCAGGAACGCCGTCGTTTCTGAAATTGTTGATTGAGAAAGCCGACGAACTCAATGGCGACATTAGCTCGATCAAGAAAGCGATCGTATCAGGAGAAGCATTCCTGGTGCCCGTACGTTCACTTTTCAAGTCTCGTGGCATAGACGCGTACCAGGCCTACGGGAGCGCCGATCTTGGCATGATCGCCTATGAGAGCGTTGCACGTGAAGGCCTGATACTGGGTGAAAAAATCATCGTCGAAATCGTTCGGCCGGGCACCGGAGAGCCGATCGCTGACGGCGAGGTTGGTGAAGTGGTGGTGACGACATTCAATCGCGACTATCCATTGATCCGCTTTGCCACCGGCGATTTATCCGCCGTGCTTGCCGGCACATCGCCGTGTGGCCGCACCAACATGCGCATCAAGGGCTGGATGGGCCGCGCCGACCAAACCACCAAAGTGCGCGGCATGTTTGTGCACCCGCATCAGATTGCTGAAATCGTCAAGCGTCATCCCGCGATTCACAAAGCGCGCCTGACGGTGAGCCATATCGATTCTGCGGACGCAATGTTGCTCTCATGCGAGGCGACGGCGAGCCTCGATCAGGAGGCGGTGAGAAATTCCATTCGCGATATCACCAAGCTTCGCGGGGATGTGCAATTGGTCGCAGACGGCGCATTGCCGAATGATGGCAAGGTGATTGAGGATTGTCGATCGTACACGTGAAACATTGAAACCCTAACACTGGCGGGCCTTTCAGATGATAAAAGTGCCAGAAGCCGCGCCAGTGCTAGAGGTATGCCAACTCCGTCGTTGTAGTGGCATCATCGTCTCCACGATGAAGCTTAATTCCCATGATCTCGAAAAAATCGCAGTCGATACGCTCGACCATTACAACCAGCGTGCTGACGACTTCTGGCAAGGCACGCGCAGCCACGACGTGAGCCAAAACGTCGAAGCGCTGCTGCGTTACATCGAGGGCAATCCGCCATTCGCGATCCTCGATTTCGGCTGTGGGCCAGGCCGCGACCTGAAGACCTTTTCCGATCTCGGTCACCACGCGACGGGACTCGAGGGGTCGGCAAGTTTTGCAGCCATGGCAAAGGCCCATAGTGGCTGCGACGTGTTGCATCAGGATTTTTTGAGGCTCGATTTGCCCGCCGCCGCATTCGATGGCGTTTTCGCCAACGCGTCGCTGTTTCATGTGCCGAGCCAGGAATTGCCGCGCGTGCTCCTTGCGTTGCACGCCAGCCTGAAGCCGCGCGGTGTGTTGTTCGCGTCCAACCCGCATGGCGACGGAACCGAGGGCTGGAATCGCGGACGCTATGGTGCCTATCACGATCTTGAAACCTGGCGCGGCTATTTATGTGAAGCCGGATTTGAAGAACTGACGCATTACTACCGTCCGCCCGGCCTTCCTCGCGATCAACAACCGTGGCTCGCGAGCGTATGGCGTAAGTGAAGCTGGAACAAATACTCTTCAGCCAGGGATTTGGTGCCCGCAAGCTGTGTCGTTTGCTGATCGCGCGTGGCGCGGTGGAAGTTAATGGGAACGTCAGCACCGACCCCGCAGGCGATTGGGACGTGACTTCGAGCAACGGGGATGCGTTCGTGTTTTACGTCGAAGGTGTGCCTTGGCAGTATCACGCGAAGGCGTACCTGATGCTGCACAAACCAGCGGACTACGAGTGTTCGCAGAAGCCGAAATCCCACCCCAGCGTGTATACGCTGCTGCCTGCGCCGCTGCGAACCCGCGACGTGCAGGCGGTGGGACGGTTGGACCAGGACACGACAGGCATGCTGCTATTTTCCGATGATGGCCAGTTCATCCACCGAATGACCTCGCCCAGACACGAAGTGCCCAAGATTTATGAAGTCGTCACGAGTGACACCGTTACGCCGACGCAGGTGGCGCGTTTGCTTGCGGGTGTTGTGCTCGATGACAGCCCCGACCCCGTGCAGGCACTCTCGTGCGCGATCACGGCGACAGGAAAATTGCAGCTGACACTGACATCGGGCAAGTATCATCAGGTGAAACGGATGCTGGCCGCAGTCGGCAACCATGTCGAGAGCCTGCATCGAAGCCAGATCGGTCGTCTTCCGATGCCAACGGATTTGGCTGAAGGCGAATGGCGCTGGCTCACCTCAGGTGAACTTCTGTTGGCCAGCATCAGGTAATGCTGCGACTGCGTCTTTTTGCAACGCTGCGCCATCAATTGGCGGGGCGATTAGGCTAGAATCAATGGCATCAGACAAGCAGACCGATCCGGTGCCTGCCAGTAGAACGACGTGACTATCCAGAAAGGACCACCAATTGGCAAAGCCAAACTATAATTTTGCAAAACGCCAGCGCGAACTCGCCAAGAAGGCAAAAAAAGAAGAAAAGCAGCAACGCAAAGCTGCGACCGGTACCGCGGGCGAGGGCGAGGGTGCCGAAACGCCCGAAGGAATCGACCCCCCCGCCGTGACGCCAAACGAGGTAAAGCCGGCTGCCTGACGGCATCAGCGAGCAGTCCCATGGGTTCGATGTCATCTGGCAGTCTGGCGGACGCAAGCGAAATCGGTACTGCGCACGTAAATAGCGCCGACAAGGCTGTCGAGATTCGGCCAGGGCAGTCGATTGAACTGCTTAAAGCGTTGCACATCCTGACGGCAGACGGCAGGATGAATCAGGACAGCCGCCGCAAGTTAAAACAGGTGAATCACCTGGTCCAATTCATCGAGCCGTTACTGCAGGAAATTTTGTCGTTGCAGGCCGATATAAATCTCGTTGATCACGGTGCGGGAAAATCCTATTTGGGATTCATGCTCTACGATCTGTTTTTCAAGGCAGTGCCGGGCAACCACAGAATCTACAGCATCGAGACGCGGGATGCGCTGGTCGAGAAATCGCGCGCGCTCGCTAAAACGTGTGGTTTTGCGAACATGTCGTTTCTGAATTTATCGGTCGCCGAATCGATTGTGTCGGACCAGCTCCCGGCAAAGGTTGATGTGGTCACCGCACTGCACGCCTGCAACACCGCCACCGACGAAGCCATTCAATTCGCGCTAAAAAAGCAAGCCCGATTCATCGTGCTGGTGCCGTGCTGCCAGGCTGAAGTTGCCGGCGTATTCAAGAAGAACAAAAGCAACGACCTGGCAAAAAGCGCCTTGACGGAAATCTGGCGGCACCCAATCCATACACGCGAATTCGGCAGCCAGATTACGAACGTGTTGCGTTGCCTGCAGTTGGAAGCACATGGCTACCAGGTAAGCGTCACAGAACTGGTCGGCTGGGAGCACTCCATGAAAAACGAACTCATCATCGCCAGCTACAAGGATCTTCCCCGCAAGCGGCCTGCCGAGCGCCTCAAGGAAGTGTTGCACACGCTGGGGCTGGATGAAATGCAATCGAGATTTTTTACGCTGACATCGACTTTGGCCGGTTAGCTTGTCCCGCTTTTAGACCATGACCAGTCGACCTCAATCGTATTACGAACTTCTCGACATCGCGCCTGAAGCGAAGCGGGAAGAGATTGCGCTCGGCTATCAGCGTGCACTCGAGGAGCTGGCGCAGGAACACAATGCGGACCCGGGCAGGCGTGCAGTGCTACGCAAAGCCTTTGAAGTGCTAACCGACCCGATCCAGCGCATGTCGTACGACCTTGGCACACGTCCGCAACAATCCGCAGGGCGAATGTCCGCGCAATCGTCCGATGACGCTGACCTGACGAGCACACAAACGCTAGCAGCACGCGTCTGGGAAAGCACCTGGGGTAAGTTGCTGATCGCGGCGCTCATTTTGGTAGGCGTCATTATGTGGGCCAAATCGGGAAAGTCATCCAGCGCGGACGCACCATCGGGCGCCGCACCGCAATCGTCCCTTTCTGCAGGCAGACCGGCGGCAGGCGTAGGACCAATCGGCGGCGTTGCCATCGCGAAATCCGAACCAAAATTGCCAAACACCAGCATGGCACCGGCAGGTCCGCGTTCGGCAGAAGACATTTTCAATCAGGTGTCGCTAAGCGTCGTGCGCATTAACGTCGCAAATGCTGCGGGCTCGCCGGTGGCCAGCGGTAGCGGTGTCGTGATCGGGCCTGGCAGCGTCATCACAAATTGCCACGTCGCAATGCGCGGCGATACGCTGGAAGTCACGCTCACCGGCGAATCGTATTCGGCATCGGTTGAAGTGGCCAACGAGGAACGCGATCTGTGCCTGTTGAGTGTGTCCGGACTGGTCGCACCCGCCGTCAGCCTCGGCAGTGTCGACTCGCTCAGGGTGGGGCAGCGTGTCTACGCCGTCGGTGCGCCGCAAGGGCTCGATTTGACGATCAGCGACGGCATCGTTTCGGCGCTGCGGGAGTCGCAGGGCAGTAAAATTATTCAGACCTCGGCACCGGTCTCTGCGGGTTCCAGCGGTGGCGGTTTGTTTGATACCTCGGGACGAATGGTTGGCGTTGTGACGTTCCAGACCAAGGTCGGCCAGAATCTCAATTTTGCGGTGCCCGCGGATTGGGTCGGCGAGATGCGCACCCGCTAGAAAACGGCGAAACAAGCAGCGCCGTATAGACAGGCCCTCAAGTGCAGGACACCGCCCCCCACCCGGCGTATCATTTTCCCGATGCCATATTGCATTCACGTTTGTCAAGGAGAGCACCATGCGCCAAGCCACGATGAAGCAAATCGCAATTGCAGCGTTGGGTCTGTCGATTGCAATATCGGCGAGCGCGGTCGAGGTGCGTTACTACCCGGTACCAAAGGGCAGTCATCCGCATGATGTCGCCGTTGCAGCCGATGGCAGCGTCTGGTACACGGCGCAACGCAGTGGAGAATTGGGGTTCCTTGATCAGAAAACGGGCAAGACCGAACATATCCCCCTGGGCAAGGGCTCGTCTCCGCATGGCGTGATTGTCGGGCCGGATGGTGCCGCGTGGGTGACCGACAGCGGACTCAATGCGATCGTAAGGGTCGATGCAAAAACCCGCGCAGTCACGCTGTTCCCGCTGCCAAAAGGCACGCCCTACACCAATCTGAACACAGCCGCATTCGACGGCAACGGCGTGCTTTGGTACACCGGCCAGGCGGGCTATTACGGCAGCGTCAACCCCAAGGGGGGCGAGGTCCGGGTCTGGCCAGCGCCGGGCGGTCGCGGGCCGTATGGGATTGCCGCGACGCCGTCCGGCGATATTTACTATGCTTCGCTCGCGGGCAACCACATCGCGAAGATCGACATCACTTCCGGAAAAGCGACGATGATCGCGCCACCAACGAAAAACCAGGGTGCACGTCGCGTCTGGTCGGATTCCAAAGGACAGATTTGGGTCAGTGAATGGTTGTCCGGCAATCTGTCCATGTACAACCCGGTCGATCAGCAGTGGAAAATGTTCAAGCCGCCCGTGGATAATCCACAGACTTACTCGGTATACGTCGACGACAAAGACCTGGTGTGGATCACCGAGTGGACATCGAACGCGATCATGCGATTTGATCCACGCACTCAGAAGTGGGATAGCTATCCGAGCAGTGTTCGCAGCGCGGCGGTGCGGCAGATGCTCGGGCGGACAGGCGAGGCTTGGGGCGCTGAGTCATCCAATGATCGGCTGGTGGTCGTGAGCGAAAAATGACACAGGCTTGCGCGCGTATGCTAAAAAATACGGCGTTCAATCAAAATCCCCCTGAAGAAAGTTCACGCGCCATCGCGCATTCGGCGTACGATTGGCAACTCCTTTTTTGATCGATGAAAGCGCATATGTCCGGCCATAGCAGCGGTAACAACACGCCCAGCAGCCCCAGCAATTCTGGCGGTAAAAACAGTAATGAACACGATCCGGTCAGGGATATGGCGGTGCAGATTTACATCAAACTGGCGAGTGATGCCATCGTCGTTGCAGATGCCGCAGCCAAAATCACGGCCAGCCCTGAGAGCCTGGCAAAGATCAGTTTCAAGCTTGCGGAAGCGTTCCACAAACTTGAAGCCGAGATGAAGGCCAGCGCCGCGCCAAAACACGCGGCTTTCGATGTCGACAAGCTCGATTTTGACGCCTGGACGACCAAGTAGCGAACGTACCCGCGGCCCGCAGGCTAGCGCCGTGATTGCGCCGTAACTAGCGCAGCGACGCGTTCAGCTTTGCGAGGGCCGCTGATCCCGGGTTCAGGGCTTTGTCGTCGAGCAAATTCAGCGGAACATCCACCGTATTTGCTGCTGCATGCAAATCCGTCGGATCTCCATCAACGAACAAAAGGCCCGTCGAAATCTCCTGCCTGGCGCGGCTTTCCTGCAGGTGGTTCATCGCCGCAATCCGGTCGGATGGATTGTAGGCATCGTGCAGCTTGCGAAGGCGAAGCACCGAACCGTTGTGCTGTCGTACTTCCTGTAGCGTGCCGGGCGCATATTCGGTGGTGATTTCATCCCGGAACTTGATCACATCCAGAAAATTAACCGCCTCGTTGTGTTCGCGCACATAGTCGTAGCTTTTGGTCGAGCCTTCGTGATTATTGAACGCCACGCAGGGTGAAATCACGTCGATGAACGCGGCTCCCTGATGCAGGATCGCGCCTTGTATGAGTGGTACGAGTTGCTGTTTGTCACCGGAAAAGCTGCGGGCGATATAGGTGGCGCCGAGTTGCATCGCCATGGCAACGAGATCAATGGCCTCATCCGCGTTCAACGCGCCACGTTTGCTTTTTGAGCCACGGTCGGACGTTGCCGAAAACTGTCCCTTGGTGAGCCCATACACGCCGTTGTTTTCGACGATGTACGTCATATTTACGCCGCGCCGCATGACGTGCGCGAACTGCCCGAGCCCGATTGATGCCGAATCGCCGTCACCGGAGACACCCAGATAAATCAGCTCGCGATTGGCCAGATTGGCACCCGTCAGCACCGATGGCATACGGCCGTGCACGCTGTTGAAGCCGTGCGAATTGCCGAGGAAGTAGGTGGGCGTCTTGGAAGAGCAGCCGATGCCGGAAAGCTTGGCGATGCGGTGCGGGGGCAGATCGAGTTCGAAGCACGCCTGAATGATGGCGGCGCTGATCGAATCGTGCCCGCAACCGGCACAAAGCGTGGAGATGGCACCCTCGTAGTCGCGCCGCGTATAGCCCAGCTTGTTCAGTGGCAACTTGGGATGGTGCAGTTTTGGCTTGGCTAGGTAGGTCATTTGTTTTCCTGTTTCACGCGTCTCCCGGGTACTGCGTGCAACGGCGCAACGTGTAGCGCTTTCAGTTTTTGCGAAATTTCATTGGCGATAAAGCGTGCGGTGATCGGCGTGCCGTCGTAATGCAGTACCGGTGTGAGCACTGCGGGATCAATCGCACCCTCGTTGATCAGCAGCGCACGCAGTTGCGCGTCGCGATTCTGCTCGACCACAAACAGATCATCGTGAGCGGAGATGAAATCCAGTACGTCATCGGAAAACGGAAATGCGCGTATTCGCATCGCATCCAGATGCAAGCCACGATCAGTGAGCAGAGCCAGCGCTTCGTGCATGGCTGGGCTGGTGGAGCCGTAATAAATTACGCCAAAACGCGTCGAATGCGCGGCTTTGGTGATGACGGGCTTCGGTACGACTTCTTTGGCGGTCTCGAATTTACGTAGCAGGCGCTGCATATTATCGACATACGCATCACCGTCTTCGGTGTAACGCGCATAGCGGTCGCGGCTCGTGCCACGGGTGAAATAGCTGCCCTTGGTTGGGTGCGTGCCCGGGTAGGTGCGGTAGGTGATACCGTCGCCATCGACATCCAGGTAGCGGCCAAAATCCTTGCCCGCTTCGAGTGCTTCCGCCGTCATCACCTTGCCGCGATCCATCTGCCGCTTGTCATCCCACTCGAAGGGCTTGCACAGCCGCTCATTCATACCGATATCGAGGTCCAGCATCACAAAAATCGGCGTCTGCAGTCGGTCAGCGAGATCGAATGCTTCGGCACCGAAGGTGAAACACTCGTGCGGATCTTCCGGAAACAGCAAGACGTGCTTGGTGTCGCCGTGCGACGCATAGGCACAACTGAGCACATCGGATTGCTGGGTACGCGTGGGCATGCCAGTAGACGGGCCGGCGCGTTGTACGTCGAAGATCACCGAGGGAATTTCTGCAAAATACGCGAGCCCCAAAAATTCCTGCATCAGTGAAATACCCGGTCCTGATGTCGCGGTGAATGCCCTGGCCCCGTTCCACGCCGCGCCGATCACCATGCCGATCGATGCAAGCTCGTCCTCTGCCTGAATGATGGCGTAGCGCGCCTTTCCATCTTCGGTTATGCGGAATTTCTTGCAGTGTTTGGCGAAGGCTTCTGCGAGCGAAGACGAGGGCGTGATTGGGTACCAGGCAGCCACCGTCGCGCCACCGTACACGGCACCGAGCGCTGCTGCACTATTGCCCTCAACGAAAATCTGGTCGCCGACCTTGTCGGCCCGCCGTATTTTGAGGCCGATGTCGCAATCGAGGTGGGCGATTGCATAATCGCGACCCATGTGCAGCGCGGCAATATTCGGTGCCAGCAGTTTTTCCTTGCCCTTATATTGCTCCGCGATGAGCTGCTCAATCACATCCACTTCCACATCGAGCAACGCTGAAAGTGCCCCGACGTAAATGATGTTCTTGAACAACTGGCGCTGACGCGGATCGGTATAAGACGCATTGACGATTTCAGTGAGCGGGATGCCGATAACGTTGATGTCGGCCCGGAATTTCGACTGCGGCATTTGCCGCGTCGAATCGTAAAACAGATACCCGCCCGGTTCGATTTCAGCGACATCCTTGTCCCAGGTCTGCGGGTTCATCGCCACCATGAAATCACAGCCGCCGCGCCTCGCGAGGTAGCCATCTTCGGTCACACGCACTTCATACCAGGTTGGCAGCCCCTGAATGTTCGACGGAAAAATATTGCGTGGCGAAACCGGCACACCCATGCGCAGTATCGATTTTGCGAACAGGGTGTTGGCTGACGCCGAACCAGAGCCGTTGACGTTGGCGAATTTGATGACGAAGTCATTGACGGCCTGAATGCTGTGCTTACTCATTCTGCGGCCTCTGCCAGTTTTGCAAATTGCGGTCGCGGCCGGCTTCCCGCATGCGTCATTTCGATCAACGATTTCTGCATATCCCACGCGCCTGTCGGGCAACGTTCGGCACAAAGGCCGCAGTGCAGGCAGACATCCTCATCCTTGGCCATGATCCGGCCGGTTTTCAATCCGCTTGCAACGTATAAATCCTGGCTGAGATTCAACGCCGGTGCCGTGAGGCGCGCGCGCAATTCATTCTCTTCACCATCTGCCGTAAACGTGATGCAGTCCATCGGGCAAATATCGACACACGCATCGCATTCGATGCATTGTGCCGTATTGAATACCGTCTGCACATCGCAATTGAGACAACGTTGCGCTTCCTTGTATCCAAGCTTCGCGTCGAAGCCGAGTTCGACTTCCACACGAATATTCTTCAACGCGATCGATACGTCCTTGAGCGGCACTTTGTAGCGCAGGTCGCCGGTAATGGCGTTGTCATAACTCCATTCGTGGATACCCATTTTCTGGCTGAGCAGATTCATCATCGGCGGAGGCCGAATTGCCACATCTTCTGCCCGGCAAAACTTGTCGATGGAGATGGCTGCGTCATGGCCATGCGCGACGGCCCAGATAATGTTCTTGGGCCCGAACGCGGCGTCGCCACCGAAAAACACCTTCGCCAGACTGGCCTGCATGGTCGTTTTGTCGACGACCGGCATGCCCCATTTATCAAAATCAATTCCGGCATCACGTTCAATCCAGGGGAACGAATTCTCCTGGCCGATCGCAACCAGCACATCGTCGCACGGCACGTGTACGTCCGGCGTGCCCGATGGCACCAACGAACGCTTTCCGTGCGCATCGTATTTTGCTTCGACGATCTCAAACATTACCCCCGTGAGCTTGCCGTTTTCATGCGTAAACGCCTTGGGCACATGAAAATTGATGATCGGAATGCCCTCATGTTGCGCGTCTTCCTTTTCCCAGGGCGAGGCTTTCATTTCATCAAAGCCGGAGCGCACAATGACTTTTACTTCATCGCCACCCAGACGCCGTGAGGAACGACAACAATCCATGGCTGTATTGCCGCCGCCGAGCACAATCACCCGTTTGCCGATTTTTTCGATGTGGCCAAAAGACACCGAGGACAACCAGTCAATACCGATGTGGATATTGGCCGACGCCTCCGCACGACCGGCAATATCGAGATCGCGGCCCCGCGGGGCACCGGTGCCGACAAATACGGCATCGAAATTTTCAGCGAGGATCGCTTTCATGCTGTCTACGCGCGTTCCGGCACGGAACTCGGCACCAAGGTTCAACACATACCCGACTTCCTCATCGATCACCGATTCGGGCAATCGAAAGCGCGGAATCTGCGTTCGGATCATGCCGCCGGCGCGCGCATCGCCGTCATAAATCACGACGTGGTAGCCGAGCGGCAGCAAATCGCGCGCCACCGTGAGCGCCGCCGGCCCCGCACCGATGCACGCGATGCGTTTGCCGTTCTTCTGGCGGGCGGGCTTTGGCAGCCGTTCGCGAATGTCCTCTTTTAGATCAGCGGCGACGCGCTTCAATCGGCAAATCGCAACCGGTTCCGGTTTGTCCCCATTGTTTTCCTCTACGCGTCCGCGTCTGCAGGCGGGTTCGCACGGCCGGTCGCAGGTGCGCCCCAGAATCCCCGGAAACACGTTCGATTGCCAATTCACCATATAGGCATCGCCATAGCGGCCTGCAGCAATCATGCGGATGTACTCGGGAACGGGGGTGTGGGCAGGGCATGCCCACTGACAATCCACAACCTTGTGGAAGTAGTTCGGCTGACGAATATCAGTCGGTTTCACTGGCACTTCTCCTCATTGGCATCCGGCGTAGCTGCCCGACGCGTGAGGCGAATATTACAGGTTGGCGACAATCCTGCCATGCGGCGGTGCAGCATGGCGTTTCGGCTGCTAGAATCCAGTCGCGATGCAGAGCCGTATAGCACATTGTCCAACAACAACAAAGAAAACCAGTTGAAAAACATACTTGTGCTATTTGATGCAGACTGGGATCAATCGCAGCTTGCAAAAGCCGCAGAAAATCATGCGAGCCCGCGATACAATTTTTTGTATGAAGGCTTTGATCTTTTCAGCTTTCCCAGCAATGTCCAATTGCTGACGTTTGATATTTTCAGATTCGTCGATAAGCTCGCCAGAAAATATCGGACTGCGAATCTGGCCGGTATCGTTTCCAGTAACGAACAGTTCGGCGCGCTGGCCGGTGCCTTGCTTGCAAAAAAAATGGGCTTGCCTGGGCCTGACCCCAATGCGCTGATCGCTGCGCAGCACAAATACATCGCACGGCGCATCCTTGAGCAGGAATTTCCGGAGGCGAATGTTGCGTTTCATGTATTTCCCTACACCTTCAAGTCCGCTGCTGAAATCCCGCTCAAGTTTCCGTACTACGTCAAACCGGTAAAGGCGGCGTATTCCGTGCTGGCACGTCGCGTGGATAGTTTTGCCGAGTTGCAGCAACACATGACCTTCCATCCGTGGGAGCAGTACATCATCATGCGCCTGGTGAGGCCGTTCAATGATGTCGTCAAGAAACTCACCGAGTTTGATGTCGATGCGCACTGGATGATTGCCGAAGAACTCATCGACGGCCAGCAGATCAATGTGGATGGTGTTGTCGTCAATGGGGAGATTCATATTCTCGGCATCATCGACGCGGTCATGTACCCCGGCACCGATCAATTCATGCGGTTCGAATATCCCACGCGTCTGCCACCCGCGCATGACCTCCGCGCGCGGACGACGGCAAAGCGCATTGTGCAGGCGCTTGGCCTCGACCATGGTCTGTTCAATGTCGAGTTGCGGGTTTGCAGGGAGTCGGGCGAATGCCGGCTCATCGAAGTGAACCCTCGCATGGCCGCGCAGTTTTCCGATTTATACGAGAAGGTGGACGGCATCAACCTGCACGATGTTGCCCTTAAAATCGCGACCGGTGCCACGCCGGACCTTTCAGCCGGAAGAGGAAAATACAAGGTAGCCACGAGCTTCGTTTTCCGTAAATTTGACGGCTCGCCCCTGGCCAATCCCCCCAGCCATGAAAAGCTCAGTTGGCTGCGGGAATTTGATCCCGATGCATTTCTGGCAATGTTCATCAAGACCGGTGGCGGCCTGAAGCGGGAGATGAAATGGCTGGGCAGCCACCGCTATGCGACGTTGAATATGGGCGGCGAATCGGATGAGCATCTGGCGGATAAATTCCACACCGTAAAACTGACGCTGGGATTTGAAACAGGTTAGCCACTGAGTTGGCATACCTCTAGCACTGGCGCGGCGTTCGGAGCGATTTCTGCCCGCAAGCCGCACCAGCGCTTGAGTTTGCAATCGCGTGTGGGTCAAGCCCGCAAATTCTTGTTGAAAAACGCCACCGTCCGTTGCCAGGCGAGTTTCGCGGCCTTCTCGTCATAGCGCGGCGTCGTGTCGTTGTTAAAACCGTGCTGCGTGCCCGGATAGGTGAACATCTCGAATTTGACGCCTGCCGCTTTCAACGCCGTTTCATACGCGGGCCACCCGGCGTTAATGCGCTCGTCGTTTTCGGCGTAGTGCGCCAGCAGCGGCGCTTTGATCTTTGCGGCGTCCGCAGCAGGCGGTTGGGATCCGTAGAAAGGCACCGCGCCGCCGAGATCCGGTATTCGCGTGGCCAGCAGATTGGCGATTCCGCCGCCGTAGCAAAATCCAACAACGCCAATCTTTCCGCTGCATTCCGGCAGCGCTTTTAATACGCCCGCCGCCGCAATGAAATCGTTGCGCGTTTTTTGTTGATCCAGTTTCGCGAATAGCTCGCGCGCCTTATCCTCGTCGCCGGGGTAGCCGCCAAGCGGGAACAGCGCGTCGGGTGCAAAGGCGACGAAGTTATCCAGCGCCAGTCGCCGGGCGATGTCTTCGATGTGCGGATTGAGTCCGCGATTCTCGTGCACCACCAGCACGCCAGGCAACTTGCCAGACATTTTCGACGGCATCGCCAGGTAACCGCTCATTTTTCCATAGCCATCGGGCGACGCGTAATCAATCAGCTTGCCGCTGAACCGCGCGTCATCTTTGCTAACCTGCTGCGCCTCGGCAAATTTAGGATTCAGGGCGTCGAGCAACATTGACGCGCTCATGCCGCCGATAGCGTATTTGGTGCTGCGATTCAGAAACGTGCGGCGATCAATAACGCCGTGCACATATTGGTCAAAAAGCTTCATCACTTCGGGGTCAAAATCGTTGGCAGTCTTGAGAGGCATGGTGATCTCCGGTTGTTGGCTACACCGCAAATTTTACTGCAGTGGGGAGGATTGCGGAATGGCCTCGCGTCGTGGAACTGCCTTCGAGTCTTCCCTGGGGTATGCTTCGTGTCTTCCCAGGTTTAGTGTCTTCCATGGATAAGTTGTTAACCCACATTGAGCGCATCACCGGCGAGCGGGATCGTCCGCAAATCAATATCGCGCTGGCCCACGCTTTGCGCGATCTGCTGGGCACCGGCAGCGTCGGCATCCTCACACTTTTGCAGGCCCCGGGTGAAGCATTTGTCTGGCCCGCTGCGACCGTGGATGATGCCGGCCCGCACATTCACGATGACGGCTTGGCGGTACCCTCCAGCATGGTGTTGATCGAATACTATCCGCAACTCCTTGCTTGCCTGCAAAGCGGCGCGCGAATTACGAACGGCGCAGATACTGTATTTCCAATATCGAGGGCCAATGGCAGCGTGGCGGGCTTTGTCACTGTCGCCGGGAAATCCCTCAGTGAAAGCCAACTTCTTATTGCGGAACACCTGCTGGTCATTTTCACGAACGTCTTGTCGCTGCTCGATTACAGTGAGATCGATACGCTGACGGGTCTGCTCAATCGCAAGACCTTCGACCGGCATTTAATGCGCATCCTGTACAGCCTTTCGTCCGACGACGACCGGAATGTCAAGGCGTTGCGCTTACCGCGCCGCCGTCGTGCGCGCACCGCGTTCGTGGATCATTGGCTTGCCGTGGTTGATGTCGATCATTTCAAACGCGTAAACGACAGTTTTGGTCATCTGATTGGCGACGAAATGTTGCTGCTGATTGCGACGTTGATGAAAGCCTCGTTTCGAGTACACGATCAACTTTTCCGCTTCGGTGGTGAGGAATTTGTGGCACTGCTCAAACCGGCGGAAGAGCACAACGCCCACGCAGCCTTTGAACGCTTCCGGACAGAAGTGGAAGCGTTTGTTTTTCCGCAGGCCGGCCACCTCACGGTCAGCATCGGCTATGTGCGGGTAAAGCGAAATATGCAGCCATCGCTGGTTCTAGAACATGCCGATGCGGCGCTCTACTGGGCAAAGGAGCATGGCCGCAATCGCGTGGTCAAATACGACGCCGTTGTGGCTGCCGCGTCATGGGTGCCAAAAGAAAATCATACTGAAGTTGAATATTTTTAGTGTGTCGAAATCGACCACGAGGAAGAAATCATGAACCGGAATCTACTGAATGCACCTCTGTCTTTGCTGTTTCTTGCGCTGTCATCCGGCCACGCCACTTGTGCGCGCGCGCTAGAATCTCCCGCCGGGTCAACCGTGTCGGGGTCCGGCGTTGCCGACGCAGTAACGCTGTCTTCCGGGATCGACGTGCGAAATATGGATACCAGGGTGCGTCCACAGGATGATTTTTATCGGTACACGAATGGCACGTGGCTTGAAAAAACACCCGTTCCCGCTGACAAATCACGTTGGGGCTCCTTCGATGAATTGCGTGATGCAGCGCTGGAAAATCTACACAAGATTGTCGACGGCATCGTCGTGCAAAAGGACAAGCAACAAGGCAGCGAGGCGCAGAAAATCGGCGACCTTTACCAGAGTTTTATGGATGAAACGCGCCGCGAGTCACTCGGCCTGGAGCCCTTGAAACCGGATTTCGCGCGCATCGACGCGCTCGGTGAAAAGGCCGGATTGCCTGGATTGATCGCGTACTTCAATCAAATGCGCATCACCGCGCCATTCGCAGTCCGCGTGGCGCAGGACGCCAAGGACGCCACAAAATACGCCGTCATCGTGTCGCAGAGCGGGCTGGGACTGCCTGACCGCGATTACTACCTGAACGAAAGCGACGCCAAACTGAAGGATGCCCGCGCAAAGTATCTGGCGCTGATGGAAAAGATGCTTGCGCAGGCCGGCGAGAAAGACGCCGCTTTGCGGGCCGGGGAAATTATCGCACTGGAGACGGCGATGGCGAGAGCGCAATGGACCCGCGTGGAAAATCGCAATCCGGTCAAGACCTACAACAAGTTCGAACTCGTGAAACTGGGTGAGCTGGTACCCGACATCAATTGGACTTCGTATCTGCGCGCGTCAGAATTGGACGGCAAAATTAACGCCGTGATCGTGAGCCAGCCGAGCTATCTGGCGGCGCTGGGGAAGGTCGTGGAAAGCACTCCTCTGGTCACCTGGAAGGCGTATTTCAAATGGCATCTCATGAACCATTACGCGCCGTACCTCGCCAACTCTTTCGTCGTTGACAATTTCGCCTTCACCGGCACTGTGCTGCGCGGCGTGCCCGCCAATGAAGATGCGTGGAAACGCGGGGTTCGACTCATCGAATCTTCATTGGGAGAGGCGCTGGGCAAGCGCTACGTCGAGAAACATTTCCCGGCCGCACACAAGGCGCGCATGGAAAAACTGGTCGCCAATCTGGTGGCCGCATTTGGCCAAAGTATCGACGGACTCGACTGGATGGGCCCTGCCACGAAGAAGGAAGCGCAGACGAAATTGGCCGCCATGAAACCCAAAATCGGCTACACGAACATCTGGCGCGATTATTCGGCAATCATCATCGCTAGAGATGACCTCATCGGCAATGTCAAACGTGTAAGCGTCGCCGAGACGCGGCGAAATATCGCCAAGCTCGGCAAGCCCGTGGATCGCGAAGAGTGGGGCATGACGCCGCAAACCGTCAACGCGTATTACAACGCGCGACTCAATGAGATCGTATTTCCCGCTGCAATACTTCAGCCACCATTTTTCAATGCGGCTGCTGACGATGCGGTGAACTACGGCGGGATCGTTGCTGTCATCGGTCATGAAATCGGCCATGGCTTCGATGATTCCGGCAGCCAGTCGGACGCGATTGGCAATCTGCGAAACTGGTGGACCACTGAAGATCGCGAAAAATTCGCCGCCAAAACGAGAGCGCTCATCGCGCAATACAATGCGTACGCGCCGTTGCCGGGTTACAACGTTAACGGTGCGTTAACCCTTGGCGAAAATATCGGTGACAATTCCGGCCTGGCGGTTGCCTACAAGGCGTATCGCAATTCGCTGGGCGGCAAGCCTTCCCCGGTTATCGATGGTTTCACGGGTGAGCAGCGTGTGTTTCTTGGTTGGGCGCAGGTTTGGCGTGGCAAGGCACGCGACGATTCAACGATTGTCTTGCTCAAGACCGATTCGCATTCACCTTCCGACGTGCGCGGTAACGCAACGCTAAAAAATCAACCCGGCTTTTATGATGCGTTTGGCGTGAAAGCGGGCGACAACATGTACCTGCCGCCTGTGGAGCGGGTAACGATCTGGTAGTGTTTCTTTTCACCTGGGACAATCAGATGCAGAACGCCATTTGGCGAGCCGTTCAGGGCGAAATGCCGCCAGAAGGTGCGCCAGCGCTAGAGTTTTTGGATTCTTTTAGGTCCTTCGCGATTGGGGAAAGGCAAGACTTCCCCATACGGAACAGAGGCTATTGATTCGGCCCGACCATCAGCGCCGGTTGTACCCAGGAATCAAACTCATCTTCCGACACATACGCCAGCGCCAGTGCGGCAGCTTTGAGCGTGCTGCCATCCTTGTGTGCCCGCTTGGCAA
Organism: Betaproteobacteria bacterium; assembly: GCA_025362135.1. Classification (GTDB taxonomy): domain Bacteria; phylum Pseudomonadota; class Gammaproteobacteria; order Burkholderiales; family Usitatibacteraceae; genus UKL13-2. The sequence goes on from JANYHZ010000122.1 coordinate 20,602, forward strand.
TTTCGGCGGCGCGCTCGTAGCCGATGTGCGGTGCAAGCGCCGTCACCAACATGAGGGAGTGTTCCATGAGTTCGGTGATCCGCGCGCGATTGACTTCGATGCCGCGCACGCAGTGTTCGTCGAAGCTGGCCATGCCGTCGGCGAGCAGGCGCACGCTTTGCAGAAAATTGTGCGCGATGAGTGGTTTGTAGACATTCAATTCGAAATTGCCGGACGCACCACCGAAACTGATGGCGACATCGTTGCCGAAGACCTGCGCGCACAGCATGGTGAGCGCCTCGCATTGCGTGGGATTGACTTTACC
>JANYHZ010000153.1 GCA_025362135.1 Betaproteobacteria bacterium
GACCATCGTGTTGACGGTGTTTTTCAGCTCCAGAATTTCGCCCTTCACATCAACAGTAATCTTCTTCGACAGATCGCCTTTTGCCACGGCGGTCGTCACGTCGGCGATGTTTCGCACCTGAGCCGTGAGGTTACTGGCCATGGAGTTCACGCTATCGGTCAAATCTTTCCATGTACCCGCCACGCCCTGCACGTCGGCCTGTCCGCCAAGACGACCTTCGGTGCCTACCTCGCGCGCGACGCGTGTCACCTCGGCCGCAAATGAACGTAACTGGTCCACCATGGTGTTGATGGTGTTTTTCAATTCCGAGATTTCGCCCTTCACGTCCACCGTGATCTTCTTGGACAAGTCGCCGCTGGCCACCGCCGTTGTTACGTCGGCAATGTTTCGCACCTGTGAGGTGAGGTTACTGGCCATGAAGTTCACGCTATCGGTCAGGTCTTTCCAGGTTCCCGCCACGCCGCGCACATCTGCCTGGCCGCCCAGCCGGCCTTCGGTACCCACTTCGCGCGCTACCCGCGTAACCTCGGCCGCAAACGAGCTGAGCTGATCCACCATGGTATTGACGGTGTTTTTCAGCTCCAGGATTTCACCTTTCACATCCACCGTAATCTTGCGAGACAAATCGCCCCGCGCCACGGCCGTCGTCACATCGGCAATATTTCGAACTTGTGCGGTGAGGTTGCTGGCCATGGAGTTCACACTGTCGGTCAGATCTTTCCACGTGCCCGATACCCCTTCCACCACCGCCTGACCACCCAGCTTGCCTTCGGTACCTACCTCACGCGCAACACGCGTAACCTCCGATGCAAATGACCGTAACTGATCCACCATAGTGTTAATGGTGTTTTTAAGTTCGAGGAACTCGCCCTTTACGTCGACGGTGATTTTTTTCGACAAGTCACCTTTTGCCACGGCTGTAGTCACGTCCGCGATATTTCGCACCTGTCCCGTGAGGTTGCCCGCCATGGAGTTCACGCTATCGGTCAAATCTTTCCAGGTTCCCGCCACACCTTTTACCTTGGCCTGGCCGCCGAGCTTGCCTTCCGTACCCACCTCACGCGCGACGCGCGTGACTTCCGAGGCGAACGACCCCAACTGATCAACCATCTTGTTGATGGTCTGGGCGGTACGCAGAAATTCGCCTTCAAGGGGTCGGTCATCGACTTCGAGGGCCATGGTTTGCGAGAGATCGCCTTGCGCAACCGCGCCGATCACGCGGGCTGTCTCGCTGGTGGGATGAACCAGGTCGTCGATCAATGCATTCACTGATCCGATCGAGTCCTTCCAGAATCCCTTTACTTCGCCCAAAGACGCGCGCTGCTTCAGCTTTCCCTGCTTGCCCACAGTCTGGCGCAGACGCGCCAGTTCCTGCGCCATGCTCTCATTGAGTTCGACCACGTCATTGAACGTTTCGGCCAGTTTTCCGCTTAGCCCCGTCCACTCGAGTGGCAGGCGCACGGAGCTGTCGCCTTTTTTCAGTCCCGTGAGGGCCGACAGCAATAGTTTGACTTCGCTTTCGGTGATGGATTCTCGCTCGATGACGTTCATGACTAGCCTCCCGGAAAGTATTTTTCGTATCTGGTGCTTTGATTATTTGCCCGCAGCATTAGCCGCCGACATCGGCGCGCCCACGCAAGGAATGCGTACTGTAATTGTCGTACCCAATCCGACGCCGCGACTGCTCGCTTGCAAATGTCCATTCTGTTTCTCGACCAACGCTTTCGCGAGCATCAGGTTGCGTTCCGCGCCCGGATAGGCACCGCCCGACTTGCTTTCAACATGACGGAAAGCGTCGAACAGGAAGGAAAGATCGGCTGGACTCAGGCCTTTGCCGTTATCAGAAATGGTAATTTCTGCGTGGTCATCGCGGACGCTGACAACAGTTTCAACCAGGCCCCCGGCCGGCGTCGTCTTGAGGGCGTGGAAAAGTAAAATTTCAAATACGCGACCGAGCAGCCCGCTATCCGCCATGATCTTGCAGTTGTCTTTCAACATTGTGGGCGGAAGACTGACCGTTCCGGCCACGGCAGTGGCGCGCAATTTCTCTATGGAGGTCTCAAGCGGCGCGAGCGGAGAAATCAGCGCTGCATCGACGACCAGATGGCCGGTCATGCTTCGCGACAAGAGTAAAACGTCGTCGATGAGCCTCACCTGATCTTCGATGTTGGCGCGCATTTTGTCCAGGGCACGTTTTTTTGCTGCAGTATCGAGCTTGTCGGAATCAAGCACGAAAAGCCAACCGTTAATGGTGGAAAGCGGTGTCCTCAGATCATGCGAAAGTCCCGAGAGAAGGCCATTCATCACTTCGCGATAATCCTCGACGGACACAGGATTTTCAGTGGGCAACGAGGGAGGTTTCGCGTTGGCGAATGTCATTTCATCGCCCCCCTACATCGCGCGCCCGGCTCGGGGCAAAAGGCTCGCGTTTCCCGGAATCATTCGTACAGGAAAGTGTATAAATTGTGCCGCCGTACTGCCTGCTTTCGCTTCGCGCAAAGAAAAGAATCTGATTCATGCGTGCACACCTTGTCTGAGTACTTATTCTAGAAGATTCGTTGCAAATCGCGGACGTTTCAAGCGGGTTTTTAAGTGACACCGGGCACGTGAAAATTATTTTGACTACACGATTCCGCAATGAATGCCAATGAAGAAATCAGCCGACTACACACATGAGTCGCTGTCCTCGTTTTGGACAAATCCAGCGATTAGGTAAAGATCCTCGATATTCTCCAGGGAAATTACGCGAAGGCCAAGCTTGATCGGTGCAAAATTCTGGTCAATATTTTTGCCTCGTGGGAAGCTTGTACCAATAGATGATTTCTCACCAGAAAATCGATGTAGGACAAGTTGATGCTATCGGTTGCAGCGAAAAAAACCCAATCGCATTCTTCCGATTATTTTGTAGTACTAATCCTACAAAACATTGGCAGGAGTACCGCGCGATGATCAAGTGAACTTGCGCACGGTGCTAACAAAGCTTTACCGCATTTTGCGTGCACTTGGCGCACGAAACTCCGCTCAGTCCCCAAGCAGTCGTGCCGCGCCACGGAGTGACGACACGTTATCGCATACAACCTTCAAAATCACGACGATCGGAGCCCCCAAAAACAGCCCCCAGAGGCCCCACAGCCATCCCCAGAACATGATCCCTACAAAGATAGCAACCTGATTCATCCGCGATGATTTGCTTTGCAACCATGTCGATAGGAGGGTGGCGACCAATGACACCACGACCAGCACGATAAGGCCGGCATTCACGGCGTCGAGAATGTCCGGGCTGCCAAGATAAGTCACGAGTGCGGCGGCAGCGGCGACGACGACCGATCCAACATAGGGAACGATATGCGCCAAGGCTGCGAAAAGTGCCCAGAGGCCATGCTGCTCAAAGCCGAGCCAGTAGAAGACCGGCCAAACAGCGATACCCACGGCGACGTTGGTCACTGTCATGATCAATACGTACAACTGCACCTGTGCGCAGGATTGCGACAAGATGCGCCTCATGAGTGCGCGGTGGCTGCGGTGGTTTCCGGAAGCGCGAAGCAGCTTGCGCCGCAGCATGGGGCCGGAGGCAAGAATGAAATAGGTAATCAGCAGCGCGAGCAGAATTTGGCCAACGACCTGGACAACAGTCGAAGATCCTGTCGCCAATTGCGAGCGCAGCCAGCTCGAACGCGGTTCCACCCGAACTTCCGCGCGTGGCGCGGGTTTGCCAGGGGGCGACTGTGCGCCACTCAGCGTGCTGGCAGCCTCTTCAAGATTTTTTGCAGTCTCGGAGAGTTTAGTTACCGCGCTGGGCGCGGCTGCTTGCTCGGTTTTGGCCCTGTCCTTGAGTCCTTGCGATAACGCCGGAAGTTTTTCGACGGCGATTGCGATGCCATCGCTCGACAGATAAATGCTGCCACCAATCACGACCAAGGCCAACAGTACTGTCAAGCCTGCCGAAATGGAAGCGTTAATGCCGATTGTACGCAATCGACGCGTGATCGGATCGAGCACCGCGGCGAACACCAGCGCCATTGCCATCGGAATAAGGAAATCTTTTGCATAGTGCAGAAAAAAAATCACGCAAGCCAAGGCGATGATAATCAGCGCATCTCTGATAACCGGGGAACGGAATGCGCTCTCAGACTCGATCAGCGAATCTGCCGACTTTTTGGGTGGGGCGCGCTTGAAAACTGGATTTTTCATGTCGTGTTGTCTGCGATGGGACGGGTAAGGGATGGCAGGTAATATGATTAAACGTGGTGACCCCATGCGTCAATGCGAACTACCGACGTGGATGGTCGACACCGTGCGTGAAAAAGTGTCAGGCCGCAGACGGCACCGCTTTCGGGACGGTTGCCAATATCTCCTGCACTTTCCCTAAGTCTGCGGGCTTAAGGGGCAAAAAGACTGCGCTTAGGGCGGGACCAAGTGAGTGTATTGGAATTATTTTTCTCCTGTCGTAGGACATCGCCTCCAAGTTCAGGAATGTGAGGCATTTTCAGGTGAGCGTGCACTATCAGCAGGTAGTGAGTTGCAACGACGAAAGGCGGATTTCCCAATGAAACGCTAATACCCGCGCGGATCCCCGGCTATAAATGACCGAAGAGACCCGACAGTACTGGGCTCTGTCCTTTTTAAAAGACCCAAATTGTTAGCCAAATGTTTAGTGGCGGGTCGGCAATGCAGCCGTTTGAAATCACATTACTGGCTTTTGCGAAGCGCCTTCGGAATCAGACTTCGCTCACCCACACTGAAAGCACTTTCGATCAATAGCGCGAGCACTGCAACCGGGATGGCACCGGCCAGCAGCGTCGCGTTGTCGTTTAATGCCAAACCGGTGACGATGCGCTCGCCGAACCCGCCTGCGCCAATGAACGCGGCGATGGTAGCGGTGCCGACGTTCATGACGGCTGAAGTCTTGATGCCGGCCAAAATAGTCTGGCGGGCGAGCGGCAACTCAATTAGCCGCAGGATCATCGGCGGTGTCATGCCCAGCGATTCGGCCGCTTGTTTTACGCCGCGAGGAATTTGTGTCAGGCCGGCGTGGGTGTTCCTCACGATCGGCAACAGCGCATAGATGGACAGCGCGATGAAAGCGGGCACGAGGCCGATTCTTCCGGTGATGGGAATGAGGATGGCGAGCAGGGCGAGCGAGGGAATGGTTTGCAGCACGCCGGTGGCACCAAGAATGATCGCTTCTGCGGCTGGCTGACGCGCAGCGAGAATCCCGAGAGGTATACCGACACAAATGCTTGCCACAAGCGACAGGAAAACCAACGCAATATGTTCGACGGCAAGGCGTCCCAAATCCGGGCCAAATAATTTGCTCCAGACTGTGTTGTCAGCGTGGGACTTCGCTTCGCTCGCTTGATTGGCGGCGACAATATTGTTGGGCACGGTCGTTTCGCCTGATTGGCGCAGAAATGCGCTTGCCACGCGATCAAATGGTATTTGTTCCAGCTCTGCGGAGGCGTTCATGCGGCGCATGGCGCGGTCGTCAATGCGGCCTTCGAGTTTGGTGATTGCAGCCCAGGTCTTTGGTAAGCGGGTCGGCAGGTCGGATTTGTGTAGCAGCACGGCATCATAGCGCGGAAAGTACTGTGCATCGTCCGCGAGGACGATCATTCGATATTTCCCGACTTTGGCATCGGTCGAGTAAATGTCGATGATATCGACTTCGCCTTGCGCAATCGCTTCATAGGCGAGCCCGTGATCGAGCCCGCGTGGCGTGGCGAAGGATAAGGCGTATATTTTTTTCAGGCCTGGCCAGCCATCGGCGCGTCCGATGAATTCCTGGGACAGTCCCAGGCGCAATTGAGGATGGGCCTTCAGATCCGAAAGGCGCGAGATTTTTTGCGCGTCCGCGATATTGGATGGCATCGCCAGTGCATAGGTATTGTTAAACCCTAGCGGCACCGAAACCGTGAGTCCCATTATGGCGAGTTTGGCGTTGAGTTCGGGCAAAGCCGGCACGTGGTCGAGCTTTAGAATTTCGCGGGCAATGGTGCCCGTGTATTCGGGGTAGACATCAATGCTGCCCGCCTGCAGGGCGCTCAAGACAATCGCCGTGTTACCTAAACCCTGCTTATGCAAAGCCTGAGTCTCGCCGGCAGATTCTGCGGCCTGTTTGATGATTTCGGCGAGGACGTACGATTCAGTGAATCGCTTGGATCCGACGTTGAGTGGCGCGCCCTTCGCCGGAATTGCACAGCCGACCATCACCAGGCCCGTCGCAATGGCACCCAAAAATTTCATCTATCCCTGCGCCTCTCTGCGTGGCATGCGAACAGGCGCTAGTGTAGCCTGAGTGTAGGCCGCGCAGCAGGGCCGATGGGAGCAGGGGCTGGTTCGGGTTAGCCGAGGACGAAGCTTACCTCGGTGGCCTCAAGGCGCCCCGCGATCGCCTGTGCCCTGATACGCACAGTGCGCCCGTTGACAAGGTCAGCCGCTGTGCCGCCGACAAACGTGGCAGTCGAGGCGTTAAAGGACTCGCCGCGTATGCTGAAATTCGCAGCGGACACGAAGCTGGCGATCTCTCCCTGGACGACGTATTGAATTCGTTCGCCGACACCAATGCGACGAAAATCGGTCGCGACCAGGACGCCCGCCGTTTTCACGCCCCTTACCTGTATGCGCGAACCGATGGTGGCGGTGGCTGCATTGGCGGTGGTGGTTTCCACATCAGTATCGTTGAGCCGGAACCGCCCGTTAGCGCCGACGCTTTGCACGATGCCGTCGAGGACGATGTTGGTGTTGTCATTTCGAATGACCGGGATTCCCGTGACAATCTGGTTTGCAACCATGCTGTTGCTGCCGACGGAATAATTTCCGACCGCGCGCACCCGGGCGTTTTCCACGATTGATGACGTGCCCGGCACAATACCGGTTGGCGTAGTCACGTTTGCCAGCGTGCCGATCGACACTGCTGCGCCCTGCAAAGTAAACTGGAATGCCGATACATTCGTCGCGGTGCCGAGCAACTCGACTGGTGCGCCCGCGACGGCTGGCAGTGAAATCAGTCGTGTGGCGAGTACCGCTTTGCTCTCCGGTTGCGGCAATCCATAAACTTCGATGCGCATACCCGGGTTGAGGCTTGCGAGTGAAGTCAACCCTTCAAAGATCGTATTCTGGTCAATCTGCACCGTAAGCGGCAACACAATGACACGCTGGTTTGTCAGGTCCACGGAACTTACCGACCCGACAATTGCGCTCTCGACGATGATATTTGTGGCTGTGCCTGGCGTGGTGCTCGTTGAGTTGGCCGGAATAGTGCCCGTAACTTCGACGACCATGCCCAGCTTCAGAGCGGTGAAGGGTTGCCCAGCTTGGGTATTGATAAAAATGGGCGACGCGCGGTCGTCGAGGCCGGTCGCGCCGATACCTGCAGTGCCGACGCTTGTGAGTGGGCCGCTTGCGGTGAGTACGTCAGCGAGTGGATTGGGGTCGCCGGTGCCACCGGATCCCGTCTTTGTCTCTCCGCCACCACCAGCGCCGCAACCGGACAGCAGCATCGCTGTTGCTAGTGCGAGTGAAAAAATAATCGGAGCATTCATCGGTAAGCGGCGCGCTCTTGCGTAGTGCGGGGCTTGTTTCATTTCTTGTCCTTTGATTCAGAATAAAAATACATACCGACTCGAATTCGGGTATCGGTTGTACGCGCTTCCGAGATATCTTCTTTCTCGGCGCGCACAGATCGATCAAACATTACGTCGTGAACCCTTTTCCATTGTTCAGTTGCTATTTGTGCAAGAGCCTCTGCCGATTCGTGTGATAGTTCGTCTGAGAAGACGGATCGTTCAAGAAAAAATGGCTCTGGCGCGAGTACGTTTAGCACGGCCGCGCTTGCGTGATCTTCAAGATTATCGCCGAGCAATACCAGTCGATCCGAAAACTCTCGCAACGAAAGGAACTCAGGGTTAGTGAGTCCAACGCGCCCTGCATCGTCTTCGACTACATGCCCGAGTCGCACTAATTCTTCCAAGATTGCGCTCGGTCGATGATCCGTAGTAACAGAGCGCACCAAGTCGTCGAATGTTCCCTTACGCCCAGACGTATGGCGAGGAAGCATCTTAGGATTACCGTCGCGATCCCGCCAGCGCCTACCGCTTCGCCAGGCGGTGTGGACCGCCATTGCATACGAAATCATATCGCCGGGCTTTTTTTCTGCGGCTGCTTCCGTTGTCAGACGCCGGATTTCCTTTCGATTCAGTCCCGTCAGTAAAGAGAGCTTCGTCCCCGTCGTCGCATCATCCTTCACAAAATGATCCAGCGCAGCTTTGACATAAATACGCTTAAGAAGCTCACTCGCCGTTTGAAATGTCACCCCTTTGGCAATCATCAGGCGAACCAAGGGCACAAGCACACGCACGAGCGTGTCAAGGAGCTTGTTCGATTGGCTCTTTTCGGTTGTGTCGCTATTCATCCATCAACGATTAAAAAAACGCCCGGTCATTGCGGGGAAATATTCCCGTTGCCGGGAAAAATCCCTGTTTTGCAACACTTTTAATCTATTTGCAAAAAGGCTTGCATTTCTTTTTGATTGCGGGAATAATTCCCGCATCAGTATGTTATTCGAATTTCCAGACAAAAGCAAAGGATGCTCGATGTCGCTGCAGACCGGAACTGTCAACGCCGCCCGCAAGGCCCGTCAGACATTGTCGGTCGGAGGCAACAAGTTTTCCGACGCAATTGTATTCAGCAGGTTTATAGAAGCGCCCACGGTAGCCAACACCAGCGTGTCAAGACAAACAGGACTTGCGGGCATTTGGAAGAAATCCATTGACCCGATAAGCCTGACGCTACATCCGCAATCTGGATTAGTGTCGACAACGATAATCAACACGCTGGTGGTGCGCCCGAAAAATCGACGCGTAGCGCCGCCCATTCAGTTCACCTGGTTTTCCTCACACTTCGCCAGGGTCGGCGCATGAACATCGCTGATCGTTCGAGTACCTTTCCATTGATTCCACATCGGCCCGAAGCACGACGCAGATCGGTTGGCAGGGGCATGTATTCTCCATGGCACCGGTCCTGGTTCGAACCGCTCATGAACTTGCGGGAGATAATATCCGGGATATCTTTGATGAGCACCGGCGCGGGTGGCCGTCGGAGCTCTGCGCGGCCAATGCGGGTGCCATTTTCTGCTTCGTTGGGCGTGACACCAATAATCGCAACCACCAATACACCGCGTCTGTTGACGATTACGGCACACTTCCCCTTGGGATGCGGGCCGACGAACGCAACAGTATCAAGCGCCGAGTCAAACGGCGTTCGCGTTCTCGAAGTGCGTTTTGACACACCCAGTCCAGATTTCGCATTTACGGATCTCATTCTGGTGCCCTACACGCTGGAAGTGACGTACGCGCCATCGGAAGCAGGCGATCTGCCTGTGAGGATGATGACTTCTGACGGCGTGCACGTCGGCGAATCCGTCGTTATGACGCGAAGCGCCAGAGGTGACGGTGCGCAATTTGATGTAACGGGAAAATGGATCGACCCTGCTTCCAGCGAAACCGGACTCGCGTTCGTGCCTGATTCACCACGAAACAATGCGGTTGTCGGTACCTGGGACTTTCACGACCATCAGGGAGTATGTCGGCGCTATTCCATACAAAGCGTGCAATGGAAAGAGCAGGACGTGGAAGCCGAAGGCGCGATTTTCGATACCACGCCGAACAGCCCAAACGTGCCCTCACGCGATTTGGTGAGTTTGCAGCCGAACTCTTCGAGCCAATTGGGTCTCGCGCGCATCACCTTTCATGGTCTTAACTCTGTGCGCATTTTTGCGCTTGGCTTTGGCGGCAACGTGCTATTCACGTCGAATTTGGTTCGCATGCCGATATAGGCTTGCTGCATTTGAGCGGCCCGCATCCATCTGGACTCGGGCCGAGTTTGAAAATCGATCTATCGCTGAATAGTTAAAGTCATTAAGGCCGATACGGATTGTTGGGATGACGATCACGGTGATCCGGAATACCGTCACCGTCACGGTCCCAGCGGCCACGATTCAGGTACCACCCATCACCGCGCTGCTCCCAGCGGTGGGGTTGATAGATGTAACCACGCCGCTCGCGTACCCAGGTCCCACCGACCCACACGTGACGGTGGCCGCGCCAGTTCCAGTAACCTGGTGCCCAAATGTAGCCACGACGTGCTGCCGGGACAACTTCGGTTCGATAGGGCGGAGGCGCTACTCGAATCGACAATTCGACGGGGCTTGAAGCCGCGCTAATGGTCGGTAATGCCACTGCGCCAAAAGTGGCTGCAGCGAGCAGAACCGATACCAGTGGTTTTCGCAAAATCATGATATTTGCCTCCATTGCGTATTGCCGTACCCGGATAAGCCTGCTGCGATCGTACGGCTGGCGATCACACAGCAATTAACGCAATGTCGGCAATGTGGTTTACGTCGCGTCTCCGGTGAAAATTGTAATCAGAGGTAACGGTCGTCCTGCAGCGCACCGTCGAAGTTGTCGTGCCAAGCGGCGCATGCGCGCGGCTTTCGGCGGGGCCGATGCAAAGGTTCACACCGGCCTGCATATGCGTTACCCTTTCGCTTCCATAGATGAAGGGGCCGAGATGGCGAATGCACGTACCGATTCAGATCCGCAACTCATTGATGAGCTTAACGCGCGCCCGGCATCCGAAGCCGCGAAGCATCTGGGCGAGGTCGATGCATCGCCCGCGTACGACGCGTTGGCAGCATTGAATCCTGCGTTTGCACAGGACATCCTCGCGGCGTTGCCATCGGCACAGCGCCGAACCATCATCGCCGCGACCGCGCCGGAGATCGCGCAGCAATGGACCCGAAACCAGTTGTTTGAACGGGGCGCAGTGGGGCGCTTGATGGAGCCCGCTATCAGTGTGTTCACGCCGGCGACGACCGTGGGCGGTGCCATAGAAGCCCTGCGTGCGCTGATCAAATCCGCCTTCATCACATACGGTTACGTAACCGATACTGATGGAAAGCTGCTGGGCATCGTGACGATGCGAGACCTGCTTTTCACAGAAAACGACAAGACGTTGGGCGATATCATGCTGGCGGATGTATTTGCGTTGCGCCCGGAGAGCCTGATTTCGGACGCAATGCGCCTGACCCTGAATCGACATTATCCTGTCTACCCGGTATGCGACGAACACGGGAAATTGCTGGGGTTGGTGCGTGGGCAGACGATCTTTCAGTCCGAGGCATTCGAAATTACGGCGCAAGCCGGTAGCATGGTTGGCGTCGAGAGGGAGGAGCGCATTTCCACACCGATTTTTCAGAGTTTCAAATTTCGCCATCCGTGGCTGCAATTGAATTTATTGACCGCGTTTCTGGCAGGCGCTGTAGTCGCGATGTTTCAGGGCACCATCGATAGACTGGTTATTCTCGCGGCATTCCTGCCCGTGTTGGCGGGCCAATCCGGCAATACCGGATGTCAGGCCATGGCGGTCACGCTGCGCGGCATCACGCTGGGTGAGATTAAACCCGGTGATGGCAAGACGCTGGTTTTCAAGGAGGGTTTACTGGGTGCGATGAACGGCACGCCGATTGGCGTGATTGCAGGTGCTGCGATGTATTTCACCGCAACTGCCCAGCATTCGACGCATGCCATCATGCTGGCGATGGCGACTTTTCTGGCTATGGTCGGTGCGTGTTTAGTTAGCGGCGTCTCCGGCGCGATCGTGCCATTGACGTTGAAGCGCTGTGGCGCGGACCCGGCGACCGCCTCGAGCATCTTCCTGACAACGTCGACTGACATTGTCAGCATGGGATTGCTGCTGGGGCTGGCGACGGTATTGGTTCCCAAGTAGGTGCCGCCTCGTACAGCAGAAAATCACAAAACTCATTTATTGGCGCGCCTTTCCAGTATTTTTTGCTCCGAACGGCAATCTGGACGCGGACCTTCCTTAAGTGCATCGCAAAAGCGCCATGACGCTGATGGCGACGGCGATGGCACAATGGGGAAACAGTTTCAAATCGTTGCGGGCACGTGATCGCGCAGACCGTCGATAGTCGACTCCCCGACCTCAATGGTGATTGTGGCGTAACTCTCGATGCAGGCAAGAATTGCCTCGCGAGGCCCGTCGCGCCACGCGTTGCTCCCGTAGAAAGCCGCCTCGCTCACATCGCGTTCCGCGACGTTGGCGTAAGCGCGGATGAGGTAATACGCATTCTCTTCGGCCAGCGACGGACGTGCTGCGACGACGTCGGTGCCATGCCGCTCGAGCAACGGCCATACCTGGGACCGCGCGATGCGATCAAACTCGGCCAGCGTGTCCGGTTTCAGGTTGTAGCTGCGGATTTCGATGATGCGTGGCATGCGCACGTCCGGAAGATGGTGGGGCGGTATGATTGAGTTGGTAGATTAAAGGGCACCGTCACTGGTGCGGTTTTCTGTTGCAGTTGAATCACTTCAAAGCAAAGCGAGAACTTCCTCCGCGTGATTTTTTGCATTGACTGAGTCAAGTACGTGGGCGATTTTGCCTTTTTCATCAATGATAAAAGTGACACGATCCGAGAGGCCCACAATGGCCTTCGCCGCCGACAGCAGTCCACCGCCCCCGATGGCACCATAGGCCTTCCCGACCGAGCGATCAGTATCGGCCAGCAGCGGAAAATTGAGTTTGTACTTGCTGGTAAATTTTTGATGCGACGATTCATCCTGCGTGGACACCCCCAGAATAGCCGCACCCTTGGCTTTGATGTCGCCATTGGCGTCACGTAGCGAGCACGCTTGTGCGGTGCAGCCGGGCGTATCGTCCATTGGATAGAAATACATGACGAGCTTTTTGCCGCGATAGTCCTTGAGACTCACGGTGGTGCCATCGGTAAGGGTGCCGGAAAAGTTGGGGGCAGGGTCGCCGGGTTTTAGTTTTGGCATGGTGATTTTCCCGTAGCCCGGATTAGGCGGAACGCCGCAATCCGGGAATGGACGATCGAAATGAGTTCCCGGATTACGCTGCGATAATCCGGGCTACGAGACGATCGAAAACGCGCAAATGTCACGACGCGAGCAAACAAATCGAATTCTTGTTACCAATGTACCCCCTGCGTTATCTGCGCAAACGCCATCGCCTCCGGCGTCATCTCCACTTCCTTCGCCACTTCGCCTTTCTTGCCCTGCGCAGCAGTCGAATCCGGGAACATGCGGAACGCGGCATTGAGAATGATCTTCGTGAGCTTAGGTGAGACAGCATGCAGAACAGCACCGGCGATACCGAGGCGGGTCGCGATACGCACCGGCTTGTAAACGATCGCTTCCACTACCAAGTCAGCGGCTTGTTCGGGCGAAAGTGTTGGCACGCTGTTATACATCTTCGTCGGCGCGATCATCGGCGTGCGCACCAGCGGCATGTTGATGGTCGTGAAGTTGATGTGGTTATCGACAAACTCGGAGGCTGCGCAACCGGTAAATGCATCGAGTGCGGATTTCGAAGCGACGTAGGCAGAGAAGCGCGGTGATTGCGTGAGTACGCCGATGGACGAAATATTGATGATGTGTCCAAAATCCTGTTTCATCATGATCGGCAAAAAGCCCATGATGAGGCGGAGCGAACCGAAATAATTGAGTTGCATCGTGCGTTCGAAATCATGGAAACGGTCGAAGCTGTTGGCGATGCCCCGGCGGATCGAGCGACCGGCATTGTTGACGAGGTAATGGCACGCGCCGTAATCCTTCAGTACGCTCGCAACCAATTTGTCGCAACTGGCCAGATCGGCGAGATCGCAGGAATAAAACTTGGCATGCCCGCCCATCTCCTTGATTTTCGCGAGTGTCGCTTGCGCCTTTTCAGGGTCGCGCGCGACGATCACAACTTTCGCGCCCGCTGTCGAAAGTTTGAGTGCCGTGGCTTCGCCAATACCCGAGGTGCCCCCGGTAACGACCACGACTTTGCCCTTGATCTTGCCTTCCAGTGTGCGATCAATGAACAGGTCAGGATCGAGATGTCGCTCCCAATAATCCCATAATCGCCACGCATAGGTTTCGAGCTTGGGCACGCTGATGCCTGAACCCTTCAGTGCTTTGACCGTATCGCGATTGTCAAATTTGGTCGGATAGCTGATGAAGCTGAATACATCTTTGGGAATGCCCAGATCATTGAGAATCTGATTGCGCGCACGCCTGACTGGTGCGACCGACATCAAACCGTCTAGTACGTAACTGGGGATGAAACTGAGCATTTTCGCATTCACGCGCATCGTCATCTGCGGCGCATGCGCGGCCTTTGCAAACAGATTCAGAATTTCGCCGATTCGCATCGGTTCCGGATCGGTCAGGTGGAAGCATTCACCGTCCAGACCTTTCTTGTGCGCGATAAAGTCCATCGCGTCGACAACATAGTCGACTGGAATGACATTGAGCTTGCCGCCTTCGATACCGATGGTCGGCATCCATTGTGGCAACGCATCGCGCATTTTCTGAATCAGTTTGAAGAAATAGTATGGACCGTCGATCTTGTCGATTTCGCCTGTTTGCGAGTGTCCCACCACCATGCCGGGCCGATAGACGCGCCATGGCACTTTGCATTCATTTCGCACAATCCCCTCAGAGTCGTGCTTGGTGCGAAAGTAGGGGTGATCGAGTTCTTCGGCTTCCTCAAACATGTCTTCCCGGAAGGTGCCGTCATACAGGCCCGCCGCCGCGATCGAACTGGTGTGTTGGAAACATCCCGCCTTGATTGCCTCGGCAAATTCCACCGCGTTACGCGTGCCGTCGATATTGGCGGTCTGCTGGCTGGCAGCATCTGCAGAGAGATCGTAAATAGCGGCGAGGTGAAAGAGGTGCTTTACTTTGCCCTTCAGCTTTACAATGTCCGCCGCCGCCACACCCAGCTTCACTTTGCCGAGGTCACCGACAATCGGCACGACCCGTTTTTGCGATGCGGGCAGCCCCCACCATGGGTATAGCGCTTCAAGTTTCTTGATAGAGTTTTTTCGCACCAGCACGTAGATGATGCCTTCGCGCTTCAGCAGGTTTTTGACCAGAAATTTGCCAATAAAACCGGTAGCGCCAGTGACGAAGTAAGTCATGGTGGTGTCCCTCCAAAGGAATATTTAGCAGTTGTTTTTATAGCGGGCTTATTGCCCACGATTTGCACTCGGTGAAATCATACACTGCGTGCACCTTGACGGTTGGGCAGGCTCGCCAACATTTCTGACGCATCGAACATATGTTGCACCGCCGCAACCAGTTCACAGGGTTCTTTAGTGTGAATCCTCTAATCGTCGTGCATACACTCCATTCATCACCAGCACTTCCGCCCACAGATCCGTCATCCACAGGAGTTATCACCATGGCTACCAAACGAATCGTAAAAAAAGCAGTTGCACTTTCCAAAACCCGCGCCAAAACCGCGACCCGGACCGTACGCAAAGTCACCAAAACCGCAAAGTCAGCCGTGGTGTTAAATGTCAATCCAGTCAAGAAGGCAGTCCTGGCCGGTTTGGGTGCCGCCGAACGCATGCAGAAGCGTATGAAGGTCCAGAGCACGAAGATTTATGGCGGCATGGTTGATGTCATCTCGCGTGAATCCGGTCGCTTATCGGGCTTCGGCAACGATACCGCAAAAGCATTCGCGAAGAAGGCAAACCTGTTCGTTCGCGAGGGCAAGAAAATCCAGTCCAACGCAGAAGCAATTGCGACAGCAAAAGCGCTGGAAGTGACGAAAGAAATCAAGGCGCTCGCGGCCAAGTCGGAAAAAGCATTCAAGAGAAATGTCAAAGGTACCGTGAACACGACGATGGCCAACGCCAAAGACGGCATCACCAAGCTCGAGCACGTCTTTGAAGCACGCGTTGCAAGGACCTTGAACACCTTTGGCATCCCTTCGAGCCAGAACGTGCGCGAACTGCAGGCACGCATGGCCGAACTGCAAAAGGCGCTGGCGCAACTGAACAAGCGCGGCGTTCGCGCGTAACGTACTCGCGTCGGGACATTAGCCGTTGGTTCCGGAACACTCCGGGATAGAATGAAGCGCGGTAACAACAGGTGGGGAATATCGCAGGATATTCCCCATTTTTTGTGGTGCACAACAATAATATTTCGGAGAGAGCTTGAATAATTCCGGCATGGGTCGCTCGCGGCAAACACCGCCAGCAAAAAAGAAAATCGGTCTCGCACTCGCCGGTGGTGGTCCACTTGGCGCGATGTACGAAATCGGTGTGCTGATGGCGCTGGATGAAGCGCTCGAAGGCCTGGACCTCAACGGCATCGACGTGTACGTCGGCGTATCCGCGGGCAGCTTCATCACGGCCGGGCTCGCCAACCAGCTCACCCCCGCCGAAATTTATCGGCTGTTTATCGAGAACAAAGCCACCGACAAGAAAACCGGCGCGCTAAAGCCCGAAGTATTCCTGCGGCCCGCCACTCGCGAATACTGGCGCAGTGCGAAGCTGGTGCCGGGACTGGCCGCGAAGGCGATCTGGGATTATGTCTCGCGCCCTTTGTCGGGCAGCCTGATGGGGAGTTTCGGCATACTCGGCAAGGCGTTACCGACAGGAATTTTCGATAACCACGCCATCCGAGAATTTCTGCGCAGAGTTTTTAGCGAACCCGGACGCACCGACGATTTTCGCAAACTCAAGCATCAGCTTTTTTCCGTCGCGACTGATCTCGATACGGGTGAATCGGTGCGCTTCGGCGGCCCGGGATTTGATCACGTGCCAATTTCCAAAGCGGTGCAGGCTAGCGCCGCCTTGCCAGGGTTGTTCCCGCCGGTGCGCATCGGAGGCCGCTATTACGTCGATGGTGCATTGAAGAAAACGCTCAACGCGTCCGTTGCCCTCGAAGCAGGCGCGCAACTGGTGCTCTGTGTGAACCCACTCGTGCCATTCGATGCGAACCTGGCGAAGAGCCGCGCGGGCGCAAGCCAGCAATCGCACATGAAAAAACTCGTCGAAGGTGGGTTGCCAGCCGTTCTCGCGCAAACCTATCGCGCCGTCATTCATTCGAGAATGCACGTAAGCCTCGCCAACTATGTGACGCAATACAAAGACGCCGACGTGGTTTTGTTCGAGCCGCGCAGCGATGATGCCGAAATGTTTTTTACCAACATCTTCAGCTACGCCACGCGCCGCCAAGTTTGTGAGCATGCCTACCAGCGCACCCGGCAGGATTTACTGAAGCGCCATTTTGAGCTCGAACCGATTCTGGAGAAGTACGGCATCACCATGAATCTTGATGTGCTACGGGACGCGAAGCGCACACTCGACCACGGACTTTTCAAACGCAGTCGAAAACTTCGGCGTGAGGAACGGCTGCTCAGCGCTACGCTCGATCTGTCGGATGCGATTTCGGATCTTGAGCGTTGGGTCGCGAAGACAAACACGAAAATACGTGTGGCGTAGCTTCGTCGCGAGTAAATAATACGCAGATCGCCTATTGACGGCAATCGTGGGGCGAAAATGGCTGGTAAGGCGCGCCAGATATGGTGTTTGCCCTGCGCTTTGCTGATCTCTGATGGAGAATTCGTGCTCTACGTTATGAAAACATACAATTAAAATAACAACGTGCGCGCTGCGCCATGTAATCGCGAACATTGCTGCGTCGAAGTGCAAGGCGCAACTCTTTACTTTTCTCTGTAAAAGATCGTCGTTATTCGTGCCGCGTCAACAGTTTGGAATTGCGAGTGGTTCTTGAAGAAGTAGCGGACGACTTGGCTGCCGTCATGTGCTGGCGCTTGTTTGAGACAGGTGGGGACGAGGAAACCCGGTTCTACCGAAATCGGTATCCAAGTATGTAATTTCGTGACCCGCCTTCGTACGAAAGAACATTTTTATTTCACTATTTTGCGACCTGACAAGAATGCCGATGTGGATCCTGGCACACGTGGCCAGCCCATTGGTCAAGCACGACTTAACCCCACGAAAGGGAAATAACGATGAGAATCAAATGGCTGTTTTGCATTGCAATTGGTGCAATATTCGTAACGGGCTGTGACCGTAAGGACGCCGTTGCCCCTATTCCGACTTCTGAGTCTGGCAACGTGAACATCGCTGGCGTCGACAAGGTGTCAGCAACAAAACAACCGGGATCTTACGAGTTGGTGTTTCGCCCTGCCAGGCCAGCTGACTACCCACTGATTGCGCGCATCGGTCAAAAAGAATTGGATCCAACTTCTGCCTCCGTAGCCACGTTCGATCTGGATAGCGATGGAGGTGCCGACCTGATCGTCGTCGCTGGACGTGGATGGTGCGGGACGCTGGGATGTGCAACATGGATCGTGTTTCGAACGGGATCGTTAGCGACCTCGAAATTACACAGTTGACGAATGCGGATAAGGTGGCGGTTCAGTTGTCTGCCGGCAAGCCGGCAACGCTTGCGTTATTGGACAAAATGTCTCAACCCCTGCTGTACGAGGCCGGCACATTGAAAGGCATGCAAGTTGTCTACTCTACCGTTCCCCCGAAAGGTGGTCGGCCTGAACTTGCGGCGGCGATCCGCGAAGTGTTTGCAGCCGGAGCCGCATCCCAGGCTGGCGTCGTTGTCGAACCAGAAGCAGCACCCGCACAAGCTGTTCAACCCGGCAATTCGGAGGCCGCCATCATCGCAAAACTAAAACAGAATCCAGTCATTCATGACTCGGCACCGCTAAACTTGCAAGATAAAACAGAAATCCAGAAAGACACAGCGCGGGAAAATAGGGTCACGGGAAAATAGGGTCAGACACCAATTAAGTTATGATAGTCTACGCATTGCTTACTACTTTCAAAACAGCCATGGCCCGCCTTCCCCGATACGTCATCCCCGGACAACCCCAGCACATCATCCAGCGCGGAAATAACCGGCAGACGATATTTGCAGCTGAGGCGGACTACCAGTTTTTTCGCGATGTGGTCGTCGAGGCAGCAGGGCGTTTTGGTCTGGCCATACACGCCTACGTGTGGATGACCAATCACATCCACTTGCTAGCGACGCCAACGTATGCAGACAGCATCAGCAAGACATTTCAGTCGGCAGGCAGAAAATATGTTCAGTATTTCAACTACACGTACCGGCGCAGTGGAACGCTCTGGGAAGGCCGCTATCGCGCCACGGTGGTCGATAGTGAGCGCTATTTGCTTAGCGTTATGCGCTACATCGAACTCAATCCCGTGAGGGCGGGAATGGTCGCCCATCCGCGGGACTACCCGTGGTCCAGTCACCGCAGCTATGCCTATGGCGAAAACGGGCCAAACCTGAACTGGCTGATTCAACCGGACCAGTATCTGAATATCGAACGAACGGACGACGCGCGGCGGCAGGCGTACCGTGAGCTATTCAAAGCCGAGTTTGATGCAAACGATTTGCAGGCAATTCGAGATGCGACCCACAAAGGCTGGGCATTGGGAGACGAAATGTTTAGTGGGATGATTGAGACGTTAGGAGAGAGGCGGGCGGCTCCAGCGGCACGAGGACGGCCAAGGAAAAAGAAGAAAAATGGTGTCTGACCCTATTTTACTTACCGCCTATTGGCGGCCCTCTCGTGGCGAAAACGGCTTGAAAACCGCGCCAACGCTAGAGTTTGTTATTTCCCCGCCTTATCCGCGTCCCTCAACTCGCGCCGCAAAATCTTCCCGACATTACTCTTTGGCAGCGCATCGCGGAACACGATCGCTTTCGGGTTTTTATAACCGGTGAGGTTTTCGCGGCAGTGGGCCTTGACCATTTCAACGGTGAGCGCCGGATCTTTTTTGACGACGAATAGTTTCACCGCCTCGCCGGAATTTTCGTCCGGGATACCGATCACGGCGCATTCCATCACGCCGGGGCACGAGGCAACCACATCTTCGATCTCGTTCGGATAGACGTTGAATCCCGAAACAAGAATCATGTCTTTCTTCCGATCGACAATTTTCACGTGGCCGTTTTCGAGCATGATGCCGATGTCGCCGGATTTGAAATAGCCGTCCGGTGTCATCACTTCGGCTGTCGCTTCCGGGCGCTGCCAATAGCCGCGCATCACTTGCGGGCCGCGAATGCAAATTTCGCCCGGCTCGCCGAACGCGACTTCATTTCCGCTATCGTCCCGAATCGAAATCTCGGTTGACGGCATCGGCATACCCACATCGCCGCTGTAATTGGTGTTCATGATTTCATTGCATGTCGCGCCGGACGATGTCTCGGTCAATCCATAGCCTTCGACAATCGGGCAATGCGTGAGCGTTAGCCAGCTATCCGCGACAGCGCGCTGTACTGCCATGCCGCCACCGTTGGAAACGCGCAGGTTTGAAAAATCGAGCTGCTTGAATGCAGCGTGATTGACCAGACTGTTGAACAGGGTATTCACCGCCGGCAACACATTGAATTTGTATTTGGCGAGCGTCTTGACCATGCTATCGGCGTCGCGCGGATTGGGGATGAGGATGCTGTGGCCACCGACCTTGAGTGCCAGCCACATGCAGGAAACGAGGCAAAAAATATGGTACATCGGCAACGCGCAGACCATCACGAGGGGGTCGGGTGGCGGGCCTTTGGTGGTATCGTCCATGCCAGGTTTGAGCCACGCCTCGGATACCAGTACGTTGCCGAACACGTTGGAATGCACCAGCACTGCACCCTTCGAAACACCTGTCGTCCCACCGGTGTATTGGAGAAACGCGATGTCTTCGGGGCCAAGCTGCGGCTTGCTCAGCGGCAGGCTGCGTCCTTCATCGAGTGCATCGTTGAACTTGACCGCGCCCGGCAAGCTGAAGGTCGGCACCGCTTTCTTCACATTGCGCACGACGTAATTGGCGATCATTCCTTTGGGGAAGCCCAGCAGATCGCCAACCGACGCGAGGATCACATGCTTTACCGGTGTTTTTGCGATGACTTTTTCAAGTGTAACCGCAAAGTTTTCGAGGATGACAATCGCGACCGAACCGCTATCGTTCAACTGGTGTTCCAGCTCGCGCGGCGTGTACAGCGGATTCACATTGACCACCACGAAACCCGCACGCAGCACGGCGAGAATGGCGACGGGATACTGCAAGACATTGGGCATCATCAACGCGACGCGGTCACCGCGTTGCAGGCCCTTCGCCTGCAGCCATGCGCCGAACGCTTGTGACAGCCGGTCTACGTCACTGAACGTGAGCGTTTTATCCATGCAGGTGTAGGCGGCCCGGTCAGCAAATTCCCGGAATGCCTCTTCCGCCATTTGCGCAAGCGAGGTGTATTGGTTCAGGTCTATTTCATGGGCGACGCCGGGCGGGTAGTGTTTTAGCCACCATTTTGGTTCTCTCGTCACAGCGTTCCTCCGGTTATTTTTTTACCGACAGTTGCATTCAATTTCAGTTTATCAGCGAGCCGTCACCCTTGTTTTCGCGGCATGTGTTTTCCCAGTTCCCATTTAGCAAGTGCGCTGCGATGCACTTCGTCCGGCCCGTCGGCGAAACGAAGAATTCGCGCCCAGGTGTACGCGTATGCCAGCGGAAAGTCGTCCGACAAGCCCGCGGCACCGTGCGCCTGAATCGCCCAATCGATAATCTGCTGCGCGATATTCGGTGCCACTACCTTGATCATCGCGATTTCTGTTCTGGCGACTTTATTGCCCGCCGTGTCCATCACGTACGCAGCTTTGAGCGTGAGCAGACGCGCCTGATCGATCATGCAGCGCGCCTCGGCGATGCGCTCATGCCAGATCGACTGCGCCGCAATCGGTTTGCCGAAGGCGATGCGGGAGGAGAGGCGCTTACACATCAGCGCTAATGCGCGCTCGGACAAACCGATCAAGCGCATGCAATGGTGGATGCGGCCCGGACCGAGGCGGCCTTGCGCGATCTCGAATCCGCGGCCCTCACCGAGGAGAATATTCGCGGCAGGAACCCGCACGTTGTTGAACTCAATCTCGCAATGTCCGTGCGGCGCATCGTCATAGCCAAACACAGGCAGAGGGCGGACGACGGTGACTCCCGGGGTGTCAGCGGGCACCAGAATCATCGATTGCTGCGAGTGGGTCGGGCCGTCAAGATTGGTTTTGCCCATCACAATGTAAATCTTGCAGCGCGGGTCGCCCGCACCCGAAATCCACCATTTGCGTCCATCGATGATGTAGTCACCACCTTCGCGCTGGATACGCGTTTCGATGTTGGTGGCATCGCTCGACGCGACGGCGGGCTCGGTCATCGCGAAGGCAGAGCGTATTTCACCGTTCAACAACGGTGTCAGCCACTGTGTTTGCTGCTCGGCGGTGCCGTATTGGGCCAGCACTTCCATATTGCCGGTATCGGGTGCGGAGCAATTGAACACTTCCGGTGCCCAATGCACTGCACCGGTGATTTCCGCGAGCGGTGCGTATTCCAGGTTGGTCAGGCCCGCACCATGTTTTGCGTTCGGTGCAAACAGGTTCCAGAGCCCGGCAGCACGCGCCTTCGGCTTTAGTTCTTCGATGATCGCGGTAGGCGTCCAGCGTTTGCCAAGTTTGGTGTTCGCTTCGACATCTTCGTGGAAGCGGTGCTCGTTCGGATAAATATGTTCGTCGAAAAAAGCATGCATGCGCTGCTGCAAATCGATGACTTTGGGGGAATGATTGAAGTCCATATTTTTCCTTTATCTGGCGCGCCCGCGTCGTTACGTAACTGCGCGGGAATCCGATGGCTTGTTGAAGATGATGACGCTGGTTCCCCTGGTGCACGCGGGACGACAGCGCTACTTTTTGTTGATCAACTTTTCGGCGACGTTCCAGCCCAATTCCGCCAGAGGCCGCGCGGCCCTGCCCATCGCCACTGCCTGCTCCGACGCGGCAGTGCCATCGACGACGCGTTTCATGATGCCCTGCAGAATGCCTGCCATGCGGAACAGGTTATAGGCCAGGTAATACTCGAAATTCTCGATGCCCTCCCTCCCAGTACGCAGGCAATAGCTTGCGACATACGCTTTGAAATCGGGGATGCCGAGTGCGGCGAGATCGATTCCTGCCAAACCCCGGAACGCGTTTGGTGGGACATGCCAGGTCATGCAGTGATACGCAAAGTCGGCCAACGGATGGCCAAGTGTGGAAAGCTCCCAATCGAGAATCGCAAGAACGCGCGGTTCGGTGGGATGGAAAATCAGGTTATCCATCCGGTAATCGCCGTGGACGATGGAGGTTTCCTCGCCGGGGGGGATGTGCTGTGGCAGCCATTCGATGAGCTTGTCCATCGCATCTATTTTTTCTGTTTCGGATGCGCGGTATTGCTTGCTCCAGCGCGCGATTTGACGCTCGAAATAATTACCTCCCTTTCCGAAGTCTGCAAGACCGATGGCTGCAAAATCCACCTGATGGAGCAGTGCGATGACGCGATTCATTTCATCGAAAATCGCCGCACGCCCGGTCGTCGTCATACCCGGCAAAGCAGGGTTCCACAGCACTCTGCCATCGATAAACTCCATGATGAAAAATGCACGGCCAATTACCGATTCATCCTCGCACAGCGCGATCATCTTTGCGACCGGCATGTCGGCCTTGCCCAGTGCCGCCATCACCTGAAATTCGCGCTCAATCGCGTGTGCCGACGGCAGTAACTTCGCCGCCGGGCCGGGCTTGGAGCGCATCACGTAGGTGGTACCGGGTGTGATGAGCTTGAAGGTTGGATTGGACTGCCCGCCTTTGAATTGCTCGATACGCAGCGGTTTCTCAAAGCCATCCACATGCGAAGTCATCCACGACACAAGCGCGTCAGTCGAAAATTGCTGACGAGAAGATACCGGCATGGTGCCCGAAAAGTGTTCGAACCCGGCGTCAGACATTTGCTTGTTCCCCAATTTTTTTGCGGTATTTCTTGTATTGATCGAATAACGTTTCCATCGTGGTACTGCGATTGCCAGGTTGCAGCCAATCGAGTGGCGACAGATTGAGTGCGCGCAGCACAACATCCGCTTTTGCCTCGCCGAGGTCCAGAACGTTGATGCACGCAGGGCTTTGTTCGAACGCACCTAGCAGTTGCCGCTGCCCAGTGACTAGGTAAGAGAGGATCGCGCGGTTCACGCCGCCATGCAATACCAGTAGCAACGTGTCCCAAAACTTATCCGCGCGAATTGCTTCGACCTCCGGCAGTACGCGGTCAAGCATCCGGCCGACGGATTCGCCGCCAAGAAATTGCGCCGCTTCGTTCACCACGCCATCGGTCGCGGCGGTGAAAGCGTGAAGTAAATCCTGCTCGGCGATGTCCGCCAGGCGTCCGCCGCGAATTTCCTGTAACTGCGGACGTTGCTCCAGGGTTACACGTTGTCCGGCCGTTTCGAGTACGAGTCGGGCGGTTTGTTCGGTGCGCGCCAGGCCGCTGGTGAAGACACGGTCGAATTTCACAGCATGTTCCGCGAATAGTTTGCCCGCTGCGCGCGCTTGCTCGATACCAAGCTTGTTTAGCGGTACCGTTTCCGGCTGGACTGGTTTTCCGTCGGCGGTGAAATAAGAGACGCTGCCGTGGCGCATAAGATAAATGCGCCTGCGCGCAGTCGTCGATGCGATTGTGGATTCAACCACGGGCATTGAACTTTATTTTTCCGACCAGCAATTGGAAATACATCACCCAATCACCGGCAAACGAATAGAGCGGATAGGTAAATGTTGCCGGCCGATTTTTTTCAAAGAAAAAATGGCCAGCCCACGCGAAGCCGTAACCCGCCAATGGCATCGCGGCAAACCACCATGCGTTGCGGGTGACGAGTGCCATCGCCAGGGCGACAAGTACCAGCGAGCTGCCGATGAAATGCAGCGTGCGGCAGGTGGCGTTCCTGTGTTCGGAAAGGTAGTACGGATAAAAATCGCCGAAGGTCTGGTATTGTTTTTCCAACGCGCTCTCACTCATAAAATCAGTCCCGGAAACTCTTATCTATTCTATCGAGTTTTCGCAGCAGTCCGGGCCATGCCAGATTGCCCCCCAGGCCTTTCGTCACCATTTTTGCCTGCTGCTTCGCCCCATCGAGAATCGGCGACGGGATCGGAATCAATTCGCCGCCCCCAGCTTGTGCACGAATCTGGATCATGCAAGTTGCTTCGAAGATATACATCGCCTGAAAGGCGTCGGCGATGGTCTCGCCGACGGTCAGCAAGCCGTGATTGCGCAACATGAAAAATGTCTTGTCGCCAAGATCGCGCACGAGACGTGGCTTTTCATCGTCATTGAGCGCGACGCCTTCGTAGTCGTGATAGGCGAGGCTCGCGAGAACGAAGATCGACTGTTGCGATATGGGCAATACGCCTCCCTTCTGTGCCGAGACCGCAATTCCATTCGGTGTGTGCACATGCAAAACGCATTTGGCATCGTGCCGTGCGGCGTGGATCGCGCTGTGAATGGTGTATCCGGCAGGGTTAACCGGGAATGGGTTGTCCGCATCAAGTTTGTTGCCGCCGAGATCTATTTTTACCAGGCTCGACGCCGTAATTTCGGCGAACATCATGCCGTACGGGTTGATCAGGAACTGATTGTCCACGTCAGGGATTTTGGCGGTGATGTGGGTGAATACCAGGTCATCCCATCCGTACTGGGCGACCAACCGGTAGCATGCGGCGAGATCGACGCGGGTTTGCCATTCTTCCGCACTGACTTTGTTTTTGAGGGGGGCAGTCGATGCCGTGTTGGAAGGATTCATGGTGGTGGACTCCTGAAAATTGGCTTGATAGAAATTTACTAAACTCTAGCAATGGCGAGCTGTTTCAGCGACTTTCGCCGTGGAAACCCCGCCGAATGGCGTTCTACCTATTCTATTGCTGATAACCCTACCATATCAATCTTAGCGCTTTCGGCGGGATTTCGAGGATCACATTTGTGCCCGTTGCATGAATTTCGCTGCCGACTTGATGCAATTGGTCGACGATCAATTCAGTGCCGTTCGCGTTGATACGATAGCGCACAAATTCACCAAGGAATTCGCGTTCCAAAATGTTCCCGGGCACGTTGATCGATCCGCGCGAAGCACCTGTGGGCGACGACGGCTCTGCGATGATGTTGATCGTGTGCGGTCGCAACGCGAGAGCTGCGCGAGTGGTCGCGCGGTCTGGTGTAATTGCCGGTAACGCTATTTTTCCCAGAAGGTCCGAGAGAAAAGTGCTGCCAGTCGGTGTGTGTTCCACGTCGCCCTCGATGAAGTTGATCGTGCCGACAAAGTTCGCCACGAAGCGGTTGACTGGTGAATCGTAGAGCTCCATCGGCGTGCCGATTTGCTGGATAACACCCTGATCCATGACTGCGATACGGTCACATGTGGTCAAGGCTTCTTCCTGATCGTGGGTGACGAAAATGGTGGTGATACCGAGACGGCGTTGCAGCGACTTCAATTCCTGGCGCATCTGTACGCGGAGCTTGGCGTCGAGATTGGAAAGTGGTTCGTCGAGCAGCAATACCTTTGGTTCGATGGCGAGCGTGCGCGCCAGCGCGACCCGCTGTTGCTGTCCACCGGAGAGTTGATTTGGCCGCCGTTGCGCAAAGTCCGTGAGACCAACCAACGCCAGCACGTCCTTTACTCTCATGGCAATTTCGGCGCGCGACGTTTTGCGCTCCTCCAGCCCGAACGCCACATTTCTTTCCACGGTCATGTGCGGCCACAACGCGTAGTTCTGGAACACCATGCCGATGTTGCGCTGCCACGGCGGAGTCTGCGTGATGTCGCTGCCGTCGACGGTGAGCTGCCCGCTTTGCGCGAAATTGAAACCGGCGATCAAGCGCAACAGCGTGGACTTTCCCGACCCGGAAGGGCCGAGCAGCGCGAAGAACTCCCCGGGTTTGACGGTGAGCGTGATGCCCTTGAGTACTTGCGTCGCACCATAAGCGAGCACAATATTTTTGCATTCGACCTGACCCGGTTTCATGGGCTACTCCAATTTGGCGTGGATGCCGGTCTGCGACGCGCGGCTCGAAATGATGCGGTGCGAAAAATAGGTTCCGACGGCGACGATGATGACCGCAAGCACGCCCAGTGCTGCCCCCGGTCCACGTCCCGCGATCGACTGCATGTACAGGTAAATGCCGTACGACATGGGTGCATCCGACTGTGTGGTGGTTAGCATAATGGTCGCGGATAGTTCCACTGCGGCGGTTATGAAGCTGGTCACGAATCCGGCAAGAATACCGCCGGCCATCAGTGGTATGACGATGCGTCGAATGGTGCGCGCTTTGGTCGCGCCGAGATTCTCTGCGGCTTCTTCAAGCGACACCGACACCTGCTGCAGCGCGGCCATGCAAGAGCGCAATGCATAGGGTAAACGCCTGATGGCATAGGCGATGGCGATCATGATCCACAGTGTGGTGACCGGATCATTGGTACCGGGTAACGTGATGCCCTTGAATGTGCGCAGATAGCCAATGGCTAACACGATGCCCGGAATGGCAAGTGCGGCTGATGCCATGAAATCGAGTGCCTGCCTTCCCGGAACCCTTGTCCGCAGGATCAGGTACGCGATTGCGGTACCCAGCACCACGTCGAGTAGTGCCGCGAGCCCGCAATAGAGCAAGGTGTTAACAATCATGCGCGGGCTATCGACCAACACTGTCCTGTAGTGATCGAGGGTGAACGCGTCGGGCAAAATAGAAAAGCTCCACACTTTCGCAAGCGAGAGTAAAACGATGCCGATGTGTGGTGAGAGCACGAGTAACAGCAACAATCCGATCCAACCATACGCAAGCAAGCTTTGTACAAGCGTCAAGCGGCGACGCATCAGCGAGGAACCACCACGTTGGGTGGTGGAATAGTCTTTTCCCTTCAAGACTCGCGCGGACAACCAGAGTGCCGACAGCGAGAATGCCACCATGATTACGCTGATGACGTAGCCGATTGGATCTTCGAGTCCGACGGACGTGATGCGCAGATAGGCTTGCGGCGCGAGCATGTTGGTCACGTTTAGCACCAATGGCGTACCCAGGTCATCGAATACCTTGATAAAGACCAATGACGCACCCGCGATGTAGCCAGGCATGGCCAGCGGAAAGACGATGCGCCTGAAAAGACGCAGGCCATGAGCGCCAAGGTTTTGGGCGCTTTCCTCCATCGCGCTATCGATATTATTCAGCGCTACTGTGAGATTCAGGAGAATGAACGGAAAATAGTGCAGGCTCTCAACAAATATTACCCCGGTGAGACCTTCCATCATTGGGATCGCGATGCCAAACCAATCATTGAGCAACAGATTAACCGAGCCGGACCGTCCGAAAATGAGTTGCATCGCAACCGCGCCAACGAATGGCGGCATGATGAGAGGCAAGACACCGAGTGTCTGGATCAGGAGCGCACCGCGGAATTCAAAGCGGATGGTCAGGTACGCTAAAGGCAACGCGATGATCGACGCGAAAAACACGCTGGCCAGCGCAACGATCAGGCTGTTCCAGAAAGACTCCTGCATCAGGGAAATGCCGAAAAAAGCGCCAAAATGGGAAAGAGTCAGACTCCCGTTGCCATCGGCGACTGCAATGTAGACAACGTTTAGTACCGGGACGAGCAAAAAAGTCAGCAAAAACAAGGCGATCGACATTGCCGCCAGCGCCTGAACAACGGTGTATTGGCGCGCTTTTTTGTTCATTCGGCTCCCCGTGACAAGCTCCAACCTTCTGATTTTATTGCTGAAAAATCAGGTACATTCGGCTTTTTGTAGAAGTGTTTCCTAAAAAACTATTTTAAGTTATTATTAATACGAGATATTAAGTTCGCAAAGTGCACTTGCTTCGATGAGACTACATCAGGAGCAGGTTCATGATGTTGCGCACGGAGAATGCATGGCCCCAAGTTATCAATGAAAAATTTAATCAAGCGAACTGGGTGTTGGGAGGAAATGTGGCGCTGACTGACGTACTGCAGATTGTAAGTCTCACCGATCCGGGCAGGGTTCGTGGCCACAATGAGGACTGCGTAGAATCGCGTCCGGAACTTGGCATTGTTGTTCTTGCCGACGGAATGGGGGGTTATAACGCAGGCGAAGTCGCGAGCGGAATGGCGACTTCGTCGATTTCCGCAGGCCTCGCTGAAACATGGACGCGTGACGCGCTGAAGGGACTAAACCGCGAAGCGGCGATGGCGCTCTCTCAATCTGTCGTACAGACGCAGGCGGCGAAGGCAAACGCAGCAATTTATGCAGCCGCGCAAAAAGACCCGCATTGCGCCGGCATGGGCACTACCTTGGTGGCGTGTTTGTTTTATGACAACTTTCTGACGGTCGGGCACATCGGTGATTCGCGCCTTTACCGGATGCGCAACGATGCGCTTGAGCAGGTGACGCGGGACCACTCGCTCCTTCAGGAACAGATTGACTCGGGGTTGATCACCAAGGAGGACGCCCGGTCGTCACACAACAAGAATCTGGTTACGCGAGCAGTCGGCATTGATCCGGATGTCGAAGCAGAGATCCATAGTTATGACGTTCAGGAGAGTGATATTTTCCTGCTCTGCTCCGACGGGCTT
>JANYHZ010000171.1 GCA_025362135.1 Betaproteobacteria bacterium
GGAGCGCGGATATTGAGTCAGGCGACGAAAGAATTGGCAGCGATGCAGGTGGGGGAAAATCGTGGCAAGAAAGCCATCGTCAGCATTTGTGCCGATGGCGGGTTGGGGACGGTGGCGTTGCTGGAGGGGGTTTGACGCGCGACGTCCGATATTACGCGTCACCTTGTCCCTGAGCCTGAGCTGACGACCAAATTCTAAGCGAACCTGCCATTGCCAATGTTCCAGCTACGACGATGAACGCGGGCATGTTGCTTTGCCCACACTCGCTATCTGTGCTTGAGCAACTCACCGAGCGCGAGTCCGATGTCCTTCGCGATTTGACGTAGCAATATTGGAGAGATGTCACGACCCTGATGAAATGGAACCGTTGTGCAGCGTCCCGCTGAATTGCGGAATTGTTTGTGTGATCCCCGCCGGCGGACTTCGGTGAATCCGAGTTTGACAAGAATGGCGATGACCTCATTGGCTTTCAGGACGGGAATGTTGCCCATGCCTCAAGCAACGGCGACGTTTTGAACTCCGACAAACTCCGACTCCAGTACGGGTTCACCATCTTCCAGGAGCATGGCAATAACTTCACGGAGGTTGTGGTTGACTTCATCGAGTGTTTCCCCCTGCGAATGGGCACCAGGGAAGCCGGGAACAAAGCCAACAAACAGGCCAGTTTGAGCGCACCGTTCAATGACCGCCGAAAAGACTTTCATGGTTGGCTCCAGAGCTGTAAAAAAGGATATGACCATCATTGTATGCTCTCGACATACAACCGCTGACACTCACGATTCGCCAGATCACCAGCTTGCGGTAGCCCGGCGGCTGTGGAATGCTGCTTAAGCCAGACACGAAAATCCGCGGCAGTTGGAAAAAACGTCGCCACAAGGCCCCGTGACGCAGTTCCGGGAAGGTGAGCACTCAATGGCTACCGACCGCTTGCAAGCGCAATACTCGTTACGGCCGCCACACTCCCGGCTTTACGATTTGTATTTGACGCTGCAACCATAGGGCGTAGCCGTGGAAACCGAAACAGGTTTGCCCGCCTTCATTTCGTCCAGCGCCGCCGCGACAAAATTTTTAGCCGATTTGATATCGGCAATGTTCGCCGACCGCTTGTCATCGATCCCGCCTGCGTAGACCAGCGTGCCCTGCGGATTGATGATGTACATATGCGGTGTGGTCCTGGCGCCATACGATTTTCCCGTGCTGCCGCTCTCGTCCATCAGATACGCTGTCGGCGATGCCCTGCTCGTTTTCAGTAGCGCGTTTATTACGTCTGGCTTCTTGTAATCTTGATGCCCGGGCTCGGTGGAGCTGACCGACAGCCACACCACACCGTCCTTGGTGTACTTCGATTGCAGAGCCTGCATATTGGCCGAGTCATAGTGCTTCTTCACGAACGGGCATTCGGGGTTGTGCCATTCCAGCACCACGGTTTTGCCTTTGTAGTCGGTGAGGTTGACGGCTTTTCCATTGGTGTCGTTCAAAGCAAACGTCGGCGCAGGTTGGCCGACGGTGGCGGCAGCGTGAGCAGCAGATACAGCCATGAGGGTAAGCGATGCGGTGATCAACGAGGCAAGCAGGATTTGTTTCATTGCGGGTTCCTTGGTTTGCAGGTGGTGAGGCAGGTATGAGGGATTTTGAGCGGAATCTGTGGCGGAAGTTTCATTGCAAAGAAGTAATCAACTGACGTTACGCTGGCATCACCAACAAACTCAAAGGTCCCTGTTCATGAAAACACTGTGCGGGTCTTCAATGTAGCCTCCAAACGGGCCACAGGTCTGAAAGCCAAGTCGCGTATATAGGTTGTGGGCGGGTGCAAAGGCCTCCGAAGTTCCAGTCTCCAGATTCAGCCGCCGATATTGTCGTCGGTGGGCTTCTTCAATGATGTGCTTAAGCATCCCCACCGCGACGCCTTTGCGCAAATGTTTGGACGCG
Organism: Betaproteobacteria bacterium; assembly: GCA_025362135.1. Taxonomy (GTDB): domain Bacteria; phylum Pseudomonadota; class Gammaproteobacteria; order Burkholderiales; family Usitatibacteraceae; genus UKL13-2. The sequence continues at coordinate 1,930 of JANYHZ010000171.1, forward strand.
GTACGCATGGATTTGATTTCGCCGTGCGTGGGGTCGAGTTCTTTCAGTGCGCCGCAGCCCAATAACTCTTTGTCCTGCCACGCGCACCAGAACGTGATGTCGGGCTGACGCAGATTTTCCAGATCCAGCGCATGCACACTTTCGGGCGGCGAAAGCAGCGCCATGCTTTGCAGATGCTCCTGCAAAAGCCCGGCTATTTCCGCGCCCGTCAAGTCGTCTAATCGTATTTCCATGCGGATCGAGATTCCTTACGTGGCTGGATACACAGCGTTTGCAACGATGGCTCGTCATTCATTGCGATCAAGTCGCCATCCGGGCGGCGCGCCGGTTGACCGGATCAACGTCGCAGTTTACATTGCACCATCACCCTTCCTGGCGCATAGAGCATAAAAAGGACATCGCGATGGGAACCAAAGATCCGCGCATTGACGCCTACATCGCCAAGTCCGCCGCATTTGCCAGGCCGATCCTCACGCACATCCGAAAACTGGTGCACGCCAATTGCCCAGAGGTGACGGAAACCATCAAATGGAGCATGCCGCACTTTGAGTACAAGGGCGGCATTTTTTGCGGCATGGCGGCGTTCAAGGCGCATTGCACGTTCGGTCTCTGGCTGGGTGTCTTGCTGAAGATCGAATCAAAACTCGACAAGGCGATGGGGCAATTCGGCTGCATCACTTCGCTGACCGAACTGCCGAGTGACGCGGAGATCGGCAGGATCATCAAGGCCGCGATGAAGCTGCACGATGCGGGCGTGAAGTCGCCGACGCGCACCAAGCCTGTCGGGAAAAAAGAATTGGTGGTGCCGGATTACTTCCTCGCTGCGTTGAAAAAAAATAAAAAAGCGTTTGCAACCTTTGAATCCTTCAGCCCCTCAAAGCAGCGGGAATACGTCGAGTGGATCACCGAAGCCAAAATGGACGCCACCCGCGACAAACGTCTCGCGCAGGCGGTGGAATGGATGCGCGAGGGAAAGGTGAGAAACTGGAAATACGTCAACTGCTAAAAGGGCCGCGTGACGACGACAAGCTGAAATGATTTGCCGCTTTCGGTGTACTGTTCGCTACGCGCGAAATGACAAGACGGTTAGTCCGGTGAGTCAGGCTATTTTTTGCAATTCCCTCGATGACGTCGCGTTTCATAAAGGCGACAACGGTGCCACTTATTCACGCGTATACCACCAGGCCCAGGCGATCAACAGCCCCTGCAATGGTAGCCGAACCCACAGCCCCCAACTGGGCAAGGATGGGTAAAGCTCCGCATGCAGCGCCATGTGCAGGTTTGCAGGGAACACTGCAACGCACAATGCCACCAGCCCCCAAGCCGCCCACGTAGCGCAGCGCAGGAACAGAAGTAAAACACCGAGAGTGATCTCCGCAACACCACTCACATAGACGAGTTCAAGATGCCACGGTAAATACGGCGGCATGATGCTGACGTACATTGCCGTGTTGGCGAAGTGATTGATGCCAGCGAGCACGAAGAACAAGCCAAGCAGGTAGCGGGTCTGGGTTTTGAGGCGGATCATTTGCGCATTCCGTGAAACGCCAGCCGCCGTTATGAACTGGCTGGACTGCAAACATCAATACCGGCGTGCCTCGCAGGCCGAAAATGCCCTAAACACCGCGCCCACACTAGATCTTGATGACTTCTTCGGCTGCCTCTTCCGCCACCGGCTTCTTCTGTCCCAGCCGGGATTCAGTACCCGCCATCAGTTTCGACATATTCTCCCGATGCCGCCAAACGAGTAGTGCCGACATCAGTATCACCGCCGGTAACGCAGCAGTAATGCCGAACAGGAAGAAGAAATATACCGGGGCGAACACTGATGCGACGATGGCGGCGAGAGAGGAGTAACGAAAGAAAAACGCGATGATCAACCAAGTAGAAAACGTGGCGAGACCTAACCAGCCGTTGATGGCAATCAGAATGCCCAGCGCGGTCGCCACGCCTTTGCCACCGAGAAATTTGAAATACACCGGGAACAGGTGGCCCAGAAAAACGGCAATGGCGACGCCCGCGAGGGTGGCGGGCGACAGTCCGAAATCAACTGCATATTTCTGCGCGAGCCAAACTGCGAACCAGCCTTTACCCGCATCCCCCAACAGCGTGAGGACGGCTGCGAGCTTTTTTCCCGTACGAAGCACGTTAGTCGCACCTGGATTGCCGGAGCCATAGCTATGCGGGTCGGGCAGGCCCATCGCCCAGCTCACAATCACGGCAAAAGAAAGCGAGCCGATCAGGTAGGCGACAATGATAGCGATCACGGGGTTTATCATGCGCGTACTTTACAATACTTTCCATGGACACCATCTTCATCCGCGAGCTTCGTGCCGACGCGTGGATCGGCATTTATGGGTGGGAAAAACTCGCCCCGCAAACGCTCGATTTCAATCTTGAAATCGGGCTCGACACACACGTGGCAGGCGAGAGCGACAACATTCGCGACACGGTCGATTACGGCAAAGTGGTCGAGCGGATTCGTAGCGATTTGAAGGATCAGCATTTCAAGTTACTCGAAGCCCTGGCGGAACATGTTTCGCAAGTCGTGTTGCACGACTTCAAGGCGCAGTGGGTAAAAATCAGCGTGGCAAAAATCAACCACATGCGCGGTGTGAAGATGGTCGGGGTGACGATTGCGCGGCGGCGCGAGGATGTCGTCGAGCCGGTGACACCGGGTAGCGGCATGTCGGTATAGCGTTCACGCACGCGGAAAATGATCAAGTGGATTCTGGTGCTGGCGGTCGTGGTGATCCTGCTCGGCCTGTTCGCACCGCAGCTGGCAAGGCTTGGGTTGTGGAAGTTGCCGGGCGATATTCGATTCAAACGCAATGGCCGTGAATATTTTCTGCCGATCACCAGCACTGTTCTTGTGAGTCTGGCGTTGACGCTATTGTTACGTGTGCTTGGGCGCTAGTGTCGCGAAACAAGTCCACGCTACTCCACCAGCGCCACGTTCACCAGCGTCGGTTTCACCACCCGAACCACCTCCTGCGGCGGCATGCCGACGAGGAAACCGCGTTTGCCGCCATTGATGAGAATTCGATCCAGCGCGAGGATCGATTCCTCCATGAAAACGGGCATCGGTTTCCGCAGGCCAAACGGCGAACAGCCCCCCAGCTGATAGCCCGAGTGACGCGTTGCATCCTCGGGCTTGCAAGGTGCCACACGCTTGGCACCAATCTGCCGCGCCAGCTCCTTGGTGCTGACTTTGCGGTCGCCGTGCATGAGCACACACAACGGCTGGCGTTTGTCATCCTCGAAGATCAGCGTCTTGACGACGTGATGCTCATCGACACTGAGCGAACTTGACGAAACGCTCGTGCCACCGTGTTCAACGTAGTCGTACACATGTTCGGTGTAGATAACGCCGTGCTGTTTTAGCAGCGATGTTGCGGGGGTTTCGGAGTGTTTGGCCATGTTGAGTTGTAGGACTCCATTGCTACATTTGCTTCGTTGCGACTTATGTCTCCGGCGAGCAATTTCTCGGCAGGCAATACACCGACATAATAGTAAGCCTTTGGCTGATCCCGCCTCACCGGAGAGTCAGCATACATTCGCTATGGGTTTAGGTGCCGCACGGCAAAATCGCCACTGCCTGGGCGTTGGTGCACTTAAAAGTTGAAGGCGAAGGTACCCCAGCCCCGCACCAGTTATGCGGGTACTTGCTGACGACGGACGGAGTTTGGACGTCCGGCAGCCAGCATTCGATTTAACACCGCGACGCCGATCGCGGCCTCGGTTTGCTGTGCTTCAAATCCCCGCGCACGCAGGCGAGGGCCAATGATCGATTTATAGCGGCCCATGGTCGTTTCGACCTGCGCGCGCTGGCCATAGCCGATAGCTTCTTGCCGGCACACACCCCCTGTATTGATCATCTCAAGGTGGAGATCACGTTGATTCGACGAGCCCGGTTCAGCGCTGGGAACAGCAGTTTTACGCGGTGGAATAACCACCTCGATATTGTCACTGGTTTGCGCAATCGTGTCGTAAGTGGGTGCACTGTCATAGACGCCATCGGCGATCACTTTGTCGATCTCTTCGTCGACTTGCGCAAGCAGTGGTCCTACCTGGGACGGGTCGTCCGTATGCTGATCGGTGAGAATCTTCGCGACAATCATTCCACTGTCGGCGTCGACGGCCAGATGCAGTTTGCGCCAGGTGCGGCGCGACTTCGTCCCGTGCTTTTCTTCCAGCCATTGACCCGCGCCAAAGACCTGTAAACCGGTGCTGTCGATCAGCACATGCAGCGGTCCTGTTGGCGCGGATGCTGACTTCGTGACCGTCAGTCCCACCGCGCGGCGGCTGACCGTGGTGTGATCCGGTGCCGCGATCGAGAGGTTCATCAACGTCAACACAGAATCCATCAATCCTTCGGTTTGCCGCAGTGGCATTTTGAAGGCTGCCCGCAGCATCAGACAGGTCTCAATGGCGATATCCCGATACCGTGCCTGACCGTCGGGCCCAACGCTTTGCCACCGATCCAGTACGACATCTTCAATCCATAACGTCAGGCTGCCACGTCGACGTAGTCCAGCTTCGTATTCGCGCCAGTTCTGAACCTTGAACGACATCTTCGGGATATGATGACGGCGGTCGTCGTTGTGCTTGTTTGGCATCGGGTGACATCAAGAAAATTGAGGTCGCATCCTACCATCTGCCGCTTGTCGAGCCTGAAGTGCACCAACGCCTATATCTGACAAAAAAATACGCGATTGCGCTAACATCGGGACATGTCTCAACGTCCCTTAGCAAAACCCTCCCACACCGCTCGACCCCCTCGCGAACGCCGCTCCCGCCGCGGCTCCGGCGGCATCACCCTGACAGATGTCGCCAGGGTTGCAGGCGTTTCCGCGATCACTGCGTCGCGCGCGCTAAACACACCGGACAAGGTTTCAGCCGATGCGTTGAAGCGCGTGCAAGACGCAGTTGAGCGAACCGGCTACGTGCCGAATATGCTGGCCGGTGGCCTCGCGTCGAGCCGTAGCCGACTGGTCGCAGCGTTGGTCCCAACTATTGCCGGTCCGGTATTTTTAGAAACGGTGCAAGCACTAACTGAGGCGCTCGCCGAGGCTGGCTATCAATTGATGCTCGGTCAGAGCGGCTACAGTGGCGCGCGTGAGGATGCCTTGCTGGACGCAATCATCGGGCGGCGCCCTGACGGCATCGTGCTCACAGGCATCATGCATTCTGCCGAAGGCCGTCGTCGCTTGCTGGCCTCCGGCATCCCGGTGGTTGAGACTTGGGATTTAACGCCGACACCCATCGACATGCTGGTCGGGTTTTCACATGAAAAAGTTGGTAATGCGGTCGCCGAATATCTGGTCGCGCAAGGCCGCCGCAAGTTGGCCATCGTCACCGCAGATGACCATCGCGCCGGATTGCGGCGAAAGGGTTTTGTGGAAACGGCGCTGCGACTGGGGGTTGCTGCGGTGCCGGCTTGTGTGGTGCCTGCACCCACCACGCTGGGCAACGGACGAGCGGGGCTGTCGGATTTATTGGGCCGTCATCCGGATATCGATGCGGTGTTTTGTAGCTCGGATATTCTGGCGCTGGGCGTAATGACAGAGGCGCAGGCGCGCGGGATTGCGGTGCCTGAACGCTTTGCGGTGTTTGGGTTTGGCGATCTGGCGTTTGCGGGGGATACGCATCCGGCGCTCACGACCGTACGAATCGACGGGAACGCGATTGGTCGTCAGGCGGCGCGGTTTATTGTTGAGCGCGCGCAGGGGCGGGCAGTGGAGGAGCGGGTGATCGACCTCGGATTTTCCATCGTCCAACGCGTCAGCGCCTAGCCGACGTTTAACGAGATCGCGCCTTGACAACACAAGCTCCCACCAATATGATTCAATATGTTAGCGCTACCATTATTGCGCCGTTTTAACGCCATTCTGCCCTACGCGACCTCTCCCGGAGCCGCCCATGAAAACCACCCCAGTCACCCAGGAAGACCTGCTCCGCTCCGTCATCGCGGTGCCGCCGATGGCGCGCCACGCGGATTTCTCGCTGAACAAGGGCGCCAATCGCGCGCTGATTCGCCACCTGGAATCGGGAGGCGTTCGCTCGATCATGTACGGCGGCAATGCCAATTTTTATCACATCCCGCTTTCCGAATATGCAGCGACGCTGGACTTTCTGGCCGAAGCTGCAGGACCGGATACCTGGATCTTGCCGTCGCTCGGCCCCGACTACGGCAAGGCCATCGATCAGGCGGCCATCATCAAGGTCAGCAGCTATCCGACGGCGATGGTGTTGCCGATGACATTCCCCTTTACCGATGAGGGCCTGGGCATCGGCATCCGCCGCATCACCGATGCGATGGGCAAACCCGCTGTCGTGTACATCAAGTCAGACCCGTACCTGAAACCGGAAACGCTCAAGGCTCTGGTCGATGAAGGCCGTGTGGCCAGCATCAAATATGCTGCAGTAAAAGCGGACCCCGCAAAAGATGATTACCTCCGGGCGTTGTGCGCCGCGGTCGATGTGCGCTATATCGTGTCCGGCATCGGCGAGCGTCCCGCCATCGTGCATCTGCGCGATTTCGGCCTGACCAGCTTCACTTCGGGCTCGATCTGCGTTGCGCCGAATGGCACGATGAAAATGCTGGCGCTGTTGAAAGATAAACGCGTTGAGGAAGCAGAAGCGATGCGCTCGGCATATATGGCGTTCGAAGATTGTCGCGACGGTATTTCACCGATCCGTGTTTTGCACGACGGCATTACGCTCGCCGGTATTGCGGACATGGGGCCGATGTTGCCCATGTTGACGGGACTCTCAGCGTCCGAGCGCGCACAAGTCGAGCCGGTAGCCAAAGCGCTGGCCGCATTTGATCGCAATATTGCGCTCAATAAAGCCGCATGAAAACCCGCAAAACACCGCAGACCCTGCGCAGCCATCGCTGGTACGGCGTCAACGATCTTCGCTCCTTCGGCCATCGTTCGCGCACCGCGCAGATGGGCTATCACCGCTCCGACTATGCGGGTAAGCCAGTAATCGCGATCATCAATACCTGGAGCGACATCAACCCCTGCCACAGCCATTTTCGCCAGCGCGCAGAAGAAGTAAAACGCGGTATCTGGCAGGCCGGCGGATTCCCGGTGGAGATGCCGGCGATCTCGCTCTCCGAGCCGTTCCAGAAACCGACCACCATGCTCTATCGCAATCTGCTGGCGATGGAAACCGAAGAATTGCTGCGCAGCTATCCGATCGACGGCTGCGTGCTGATGGGCGGCTGTGACAAAACAACCCCAGCGTTGATCATGGGTGCGCTGTCGATGAATCTGCCGACGATCTTCATGCCGGCAGGCTCGATGTTGCGCGGCGATTTCAAGGGCAACTATCTGGGCAGTGGCAGCGACACCTGGAAATATTGGGCGGAACTGCGCGCTGGAAACATCACTGAAGAAGAATGGCAAGGCGTGGAAGAAGGTATCGCGCGCTCTCCCGGCCACTGCATGACCATGGGCACTGCCTCGACGATGACCAGCGCGGCAGAGGCGATGGGATTGACGCTCCCCGGTGCAGCATCGATTCCCGCACCCGATTCCCGCCATGCGCAGATGGCCACACTGATGGGCAAGCGCATCGTCGAGTTGGTGTGGGAAGATTTATGTATTCGCGATATCGTTGATGCACGTGCCATCGATAACGCAGTCACCACGGTGCTGGCATTGGGCGGCTCGACCAACGCCATCGTGCACATGATCGCGCTGGCGCGTCGCGCCGGCGTCGCGCTGGACCTGGCCCGCTTCGATGCGCTCGCGCGACGCACACCGGTGCTGGCCAACATTCGTCCATCAGGAAAATATCTGATGGAAGATTTTTACTACGCTGGCGGACTGCGCGGCATGCTCGCCCAGCTCACCGATCTGCTCGACACCAGTGTGCCGACCGTGAACGGCCACACGCTCGGTGAAAATATTATGGGCGCAGCCGTTTACAACGACGACGTGATCCGACCGCGGTCCAATCCGCTGGTCGCGTCCGATGGTCTTGCGGTATTGCACGGCAATCTCGCGCCAAACGGCGCAGTGATCAAGCCAGCCGCGATGGAAGCGCAATTTCAAAAGCATGCGGGCCGCGCGGTGGTGTTTCGCGATTACAACGATATGGCCGCGCGCCTTGACGATGCAAATCTCGATATCGACAAGGATTCCGTTATCGTCCTGCAGAGTGCCGGGCCGCAAGGTGCGCCGGGGATGCCGGAATGGGGACAATTGCCGTTGCCCAAGAAGCTGCTCGCGCAAGGCGTGCGCGACATGTTGCGTATCTCGGACGCACGCATGAGCGGCACCAGCTACGGCGCGTGCGTGCTGCACATTTCGCCGGAATCGCATATCGGCGGTCCGTTGGCGTTTGTGCAGGATGGCGACGTGATCGAGTTGGATGTTCCCAATCGCTCGTTGAATCTGAAGATCAGCGACGCGGAACTGGGACGCCGCCGCGCCGCGTGGGTACCGCCAAAGCCGCATTACACGCGTGGCTTCGGCACGCTGTATCTTAAGCACGTGACGCAAGCCGACAAAGGCTGCGACTTCGATTTTCTGGAAGATGGTGCATCACCGGAACATGCCACACCGGATCCTGAAATTCACTAACGGAAAATATTATCTGCCCGAGGAGAACACAGCATGAAACCTTCAACACCATTGTTTGCGATTTTGCTTGCGGCACTGTGCACTGTCGCCGCACCCGCCTTCGCGCAGGAAAAGTGGCCGTCCAAACCGATCAAATACATCGTGCCCTTTCCACCCGGTGGCACCACTGACACACTAGCCCGGGTGATCGCGCAAAAACTTTCTGTGAGCCTCGGCCAGCAAGTGCTGGTGGACAACAAGCCGGGTGCAGGTGGCAATATCGGCTCCGATTTTGTCGCGAAATCCGCTCCAGACGGCTACACGATTCTCGGTGGCACCATAAGCTCGCATTCGATCAACCCGAGCATGTACGGCAAGATGCCTTACGACGCGGTGAAGGACTTTGTCCCGATCACGCTGATCGGCACCAATGCCAATGTGCTGATTGTGCATCCGGGCAATCCGGCGAAAAATCTGGCCGAGTTCATCGCGCAGAGCAAAGCCAAACCCGGCACCGTGAATTTCGCCTCGGCAGGTGCGGGAACATCGCAACACTTGTCCGGTGAATTGTTCAAAAACATGGCGGGGATCGACATGGTGCACGTCCCGTACAAAGGCAGCGCACCGGCGATTCAGGATGTGATGGGCGGGCAGGTGACGATGATGTTCGACACCATGATCGTGGCGGGGCCGCAGATCAAGGCGGGCACCGTGAAAGCGCTGGGCGTCACCTCGACCACACGGGTGAAAGGTTACGACACGATCCCGACAATGAACGAGGCGGGCGTTCCGGGATATGAAGTGGTCTCGTGGCAGGGCATCTTTGCGCCTGCCGGTGTGCCGAAAGAAATAGTTCAGCGCCTGAATACCGAGCTGGTGAAGATTCTGCGTATGCCCGATGTGCGCGAACGCTTCGACGGGCTGGGGCTCGACGTGGTCGGCAATACACCGGAAGAATTCGCCGCTTTCCAAAAATCAGAAATCGCCAAATGGGCCAGAGTAGTCAAGGGCGCCAACATCAAGGCTGATTGATGAAAAGTAATTACATCGCCGGCGAGTGGGTCAATGGCACCCGCGCCACGCCGAACATCAATCCGTCCGACACATCCGATGTGATCGATGAATACACGCAGGCCGATATCGCCGATGTCGGTCGTGCGGTATCTGCCGCGCGCGCGGCCTTCCCGGCATGGTCGCTGACAACGCCGCAGCAGCGCTTCGATGTGCTCGATGCGATTGGCACAGAAATCCTTGCGCGCAAGGGCGAGCTGGGTGACTTGCTGGCGCGCGAAGAAGGAAAAACATTGCCAGAGGGCATCGGCGAAGCCGGGCGCGCGGGGCAGATTTTCAAGTTCTTTGCCGGTGAAGCCTTGCGCGTTGGCGGTGAAGTCGTGCCTTCAATCCGGCCCGGTATTGGCGTGGAAGTCACGCGCGAACCCATCGGCGTGGTGGCGATGATCGCGCCGTGGAATTTTCCGATTGCGATTCCGGCGTGGAAGATTGCGCCCGCATTGGCGTTTGGTAATTGCGTCGTCTTCAAGCCCGCCGATCTGGTGCCCGGTTGCTCGTGGGCGCTGGCTGAAATCATTTCCCGCGCCGGTCTTCCGGCGGGTGTATTCAATTTACTGATTGGTCGCGGCTCTGTCGTCGGGCAAGCGATGGTC
>JANYHZ010000212.1 GCA_025362135.1 Betaproteobacteria bacterium
TTGCTCGGTGTTGCCAAAGCACTGCGCGAGTGATTTCTGCGACAAGCGCAAATGCAACCGAAGATAGCGAAACTCGGCACCGGAAAGACGCCCGATCTTGCCTGCCAGCGCGAGGCAAATGGCGCGAGTCAAACCGGGCACGTTCTCAATGGCCACGGCTTTGCCGTACGGCGTCTTCCTGGCCGTAAAGCCATTGACCAGCCATACATTCTTCAATCCGCCGTCTTCATAGTGATACATATTTGCCTCCATTAAAGCGCCATGGCCGTGATCACAACCAGATCCGGTTCATCGTCACTGACAGCGACCACCACGCCGACATCACGACCCGTCAAGAAATGTTCCATGCGACATTCGATATTTCCTTTCGCCCGGTTAGGCTCGGGCGTGCGGTTCAGCCTGCCTCGTCGTATGACCTCAATGGCCATATCGCGGGTAATGTGACGGCGCTTCATTTGTATGAGCGCATGGTCTGTGAAGGCGAGCCGTGCACTATCCAATGCGACGCGGCGGACATACGCTTGTAACTGAGGTTTGGACAGTTTCGATATCATGACGTTCAGATGAACATATAATTATTATAGGTATCAGATCGCCCAACCACAAGGAAAACTTAGCGTTTACGACCCTCTCTACATAGCGAATGGGCTTAACTCATCCCCCGCGGAAAACACCACGACGCAAGCACTGGCGCGGCTTTCAGGAAGAAAATGACTGGAACGGCAAGCTGGGCGAGGACTTTACTGAAATTTCGAGTATGGCGCCATCAATTGCGTAGCATGCACTTGCCTTGCGACTTCCGCGAATAGCTGCTGCCGTGCTTACGGTTTTTTCGGCCTAGGCCGCTTAGTCTTGACCGACTCCACCGGCAACAAACTCGTGTACCGCTGATACAACTCGAACAAAAAGGCAACGCGCTCGGCATCGTTCTTGAAAGTCCGCTTGCCATATGCAGCATCTACCGCCGCATCGAGTTTCTGATGCGCTTTCACGAGTACCGGTGGCATGGTCAGCGGGTCGTAAAGATCCGCGAGCGAGGATTGGGGAAATTCGGCGCGCGCGTCGAGGACGGCTTTGGCGGCGGATTCTATTTTTTGCTTTTGACTGGCTGAAGGTGAATCTGGCCAAGGGAAGTTGTTGTAGACGATGTCTTTCGAGTATCTATAGCGACTCTCAAGACGACCGCATGTGGCACGAATCCATGCATTGTGCGTTGATGACGTAAGTATTCCAAAATGAAACAGCGATGCACCGGTCGCGATCAAATTTGCATCTCCGGCAAGATATTTTTGATCAAAAAAACCGAGCGGAAGAATTTTGCGATTTTCGGAAGAGTGCCGCGGAAATACCAAATACGCGTCCGTTGGAATATTCTCAACATGAAAACGCGTTGGCAAACTGGCAAGCTTTCTCGTTGGAGCACTCTTACTCGCTAGCCGAAAATTCTTTACTGCTTGAACGCGTTTCATTGCCTCAGGCATCGAACGCAATTCCGATGGACTACAGTCGCCAAGCCACAAGCACCACCGTTCAATATTATTGATAAATTCGTCCGCGCCGAGCCATCGCCGAAAATATTTTTCAGCTTGCGGCTCCCGTTTGATAAACGCTTCCTTTTCATCGAGCTTGAAAAGATAATTGCCATCGTCAATTGGTTTATTGCCAATGCCAATTTCTGGCACAGCGCAAATTGGTGACGACCGGCGTGGCAGCACGACATCCGTTGCATCGACCAAATACGGATTAATATTGTTCACTTGTACTGCGTGGGGCACGCCACGAATGTCGTCGTACTCAAAAATAGTTTTGCTCGCGACTTCACCCAATCCAAAGCCAATGATCACGCAGTGCACGCCGGCATTACCGCGCGCTTCATTGCTCCACGCAAACGTGCGATGTGCGAAGTGAATCCTGATACCTTGTGCAAGCAGCCAGCCCCACAGTACGCCGACCTGTTCGCCTTGGGTTATGGAGTTGGTGGAGACGAACGCGCAGCGGATTGCTGAAGTCCGTTCTTGAGACCCTTCGACAAGCTCAGGGCGAACGGACCTCAGGTACTTCGTAGCGAGGACGTACCAGGCACAAACAAAATCCAGCAAGCCAGCATTGTCCATGCCGGCAAATGCGCGTGCGACATCGTGGCGCTGCTCGTCGTTCATGAACTTCGCACCGACAAATGGTGGATTCCCCATCACATAACTGCACCGCTCCGGCGGTAGCACACTGCACCAATCGACGCGTAACGCATTGCCATGCACCACATGCGGCGATGACTTCAACGGGATGCGCGCGAAGTACATGCCGAACTCTTCGCCGACCTTCACGTTCATCTGATGGTCAATCAACCACATCGCCACCTGCGCGATCTGCGCGGGAAATTCCTCGATCTCGATGCCGTAGAACTGATCGACATCGAGCTGGATTTCCTGATGAATGTCGAGGAAGCGCGAGCCGGTGGATTCGTGCACCGCGCGCAGCACATCCAGCTCCAGCAACCTCAGTTCGCGGTAGGTAATGACCAGAAAATTTCCGCAACCGCAGGCCGGGTCGAAAAAAGTCAGCGCACGCAATTTCTTGTGGAATTCCAGCAACTTGTTCTTGTTGTTTTTCGCCTTGCCGAATTCCGCCCACAAATCATCGAGAAATAGCGGCTTGATGAGCTTCAGAATATTCTCTTCCGACGTATAGTGGGCACCCAGATTACGTCGCGCCTTGTCGTCCATGATGCTTTGGAATAGCGCGCCGAAGATGGCGGGCGAGATCGCGGCCCAATCCAGCGCGCAGCAATCGAGCAACGTTTCGCGCATCCTGGCATCGAAGCTCGCCATCGGCAGCGTTTCCTCGAACAGCTTGCCGTTTACATAGGGAAATGCGCGCAGTTGCTCGTCCAGCGCCTTGCCACGTTTGTCATTGGGTGTGTTCAGCACCTGGAATAGCTGTGCAAGCTGCGCACCGAGATCGCTGCCGTCCTCGCGTGTGCGCTCGTCCACCCAGGCGCGGAACGCCTGCGCGGGCAGGAAAATGCCGGTATCGTCTGCGAACAGACAGAACAACACGCGCACCAGCAGTAGTTCCAGCGGGTGGCCGGCAAAGCCGCTTGCCTTGAGCTGGTCGTGCAACTTGCCCATCTGCTCGGCCGCTTTGATATTGACCGGATCCTGCGGTTTTATGTCAACGGCTTTGTAGCCCGCGATGAAGCCGAAGCGCTTGATGTGCTTGTGCAGGTCGGCTAACTTGAAATGAATTTCGCCGTTGCTGTCCTCTGGCGCTTCCAGGTCGAACAGGCGAAAGCGCGCGAAATCGGAAACGAGAATGTAGCGCGGCAGATCGCGTTCAGCCAGATTGTTGCCTATCGCCTCGAAGTACTCGGTGGCTTGCTCGAACGCGCGATCCAGATCCTGATCTGCACTTTTATGCTCAATCAGCAGCACGCCTTTCCAGAACGCATCGATGCGACCACGCTTTATTTTCTCGCCGACACGCGAGAGCTTGACCTGCTTTTCAAATATCGCGACGCGGCGGCGGTCGATGCCAAACACCGCGAAGAAATCATTTCAGAAACTTTGCGCCTCGGCGCGTTCCGAGGATTCGCCTTCCCATTTTTTTGAGAAGGACACCGCGCGGATTTTTATTTCATTCCATGAAAGTGGCATCGGTCGCAGACTTTTTGGTTTTTTGCATTATGCGGCATTGCGTGACTACAACCGCCTGCGCAGCCACAACGTCACTGTTACTAACCATAAGCGACACAAAGTTGGGTAAGCTGCAAAGCGAAGGTTAATCAATCAACCCACCCTCCCCATAAAACGGATACGGCCCATCGAACTTACCGATGAATGCGGTATGCGATACCAAGCCGGAATCGGCATGCCATTTGTGCAATTGATAGCCCGGCGGCTCCATCACGAATTGCGACGGCGCATCAGCGCTCAGATCTAGCGCGACCTGATGCGCGGGGCTGGGTGTGGTGGACGCAAGCGTGCCGGCCCAGCGCACTTGAATCGGCCGGTGCAGGTGGCCGCAGAGAATGCGTTCGATTTGCGGGTGGCGCTTGACGATGGCCTTGAGACCATCCGCATTGTTGAGTCCAATGTCATCCATGTGGCCGATGAAGGTTTTGAATGGCGGGTGATGCATGATGATGATGGTTGGACGGTCCGGTGCTTCTTCCAGTTTTTGCGCAAGCCAGTTGAGGCGGGTCTCACATAATTCGCCGCCGCTTTTTTCGGCAATGACGGTGTCGATGGCGAGGATGCGCATCGGCAGGTGCTCGATGCTGTATTGGATGAATGGCGGGAACTGCGTGAGATAGGGGTGATCGGGAAATGCATTGATCATGTTTTCACGATGATCGTGATTGCCGGGAATCAGATATAGCGGCATCGCCAACGGCGATAACAATTCGCGAAGGTGCGCGTATTCGTCGGCGCGACCGAAGTCGGTGAGGTCGCCCGTGGCGATGACGATATCCGGCTTTTGTTTTAACGCGAGGATGTGTTCAACGCAGCGTTTCAACATGCCGCTGGTATCGACTACGCCGTACGACAGTTTGCCGCG
>JANYHZ010000216.1 GCA_025362135.1 Betaproteobacteria bacterium
GGCATCACCGCCGGATTGATCTGTGCACGTGCCTCGAATGCCGCGCCGACCGTCATGAGCATACTTACAGCAACGACGCCGAGTACGATGGATTTTTTCATGGGAACATTACCTCGACGAACAAAGCGCGACGTTGATGGAGTTGCCAGAAGGTCGATCCTTGATCTGCCCGACGCGTTGGCATCAATCGACAAAGCGACCGCCAGAAATAATTCGGGGACAAACTGATTGTCCCCGAATTTTTAAGATCTGAAATGCTACACCTTCACCTTACAATCAGCGCGTGCCCAGATTGCGCAGATTCTGCGGCGTGTAATCGGCGGGGGAACGCTTGATCGGTTGGTAAATGACTTTCTCTTCCGAACGCAGGCCCATTGCGATGTAGCGACGCGACTGCAGGTCATGATGCACTTCGATTGTGCCAAACCACATCGGCACGTCGTACCAACTCTCACTGTGCTGCTCGGAAAAACGCCACAGCTGTCCACGACCGTCATACTTGTCTATCGCCACAACGTTCCAGCTGTCTTCGTCGATGTAAAAAGTACGGCGTGAATAAATATGCGATGTGCCCGGCTTCAAGGTCGCATCGACCACCCAGACACGGTGCAACTCATAGCGCGCCAAATCCTGATTAAGATGACCGGGTTTAAGAAGATCGTTGTATTTAAGTTTCGGGTCCGACAGGCGATAGGAATTATATGGAATGTACATTTCTTTTTTGCCGACCAGCTTCCACTCGTACCGATCCGTCGCACCGTTGAACATGCCGAAGTCGTCGTTAGTGCGCAGTCCATCCGCGGCGGTACCGGGATTGTCGTAAGCCACGTTTGGCGCCAGACGTACCCGGCGCTGACCAGGGTTGTAGGTCCACGCGGAGCGGGGCTCTCTTGCCTGATCAACCGTTTCGTGAACCAACAGAATTTGGCCTGCGAGACGCGCTGGCGCGGTCGTTACTTGCAAATAATTCAGGACTTTATTGGGTTCGCGCTGTGCGGCTGTCTTGGAAAGATTGCCGTACGACAGGTCATATTCATACTCGAATTTCACGAGTGCGAAATCGCCGCTGGCGGTAACTGCAGCTTGCGCCCAGTGTTGGGCGAAGGTGTCCCCTTTGTAATGGAGGATCATATTCCAAATGGCTTCATTGCCATTTTTGGGGATCGGGAAAGGCGTGCCGCCAGTGCAACCGACAACACCGTTACCACCAGCCGCAAGTTTGGCTTTTGCGGCGCAGTCCTTTGTTTCCTTGTAGTGCCCCTCAGGATACGCGGCAGTGCGGCGTGTGGTGAAGACGTTCAGCTTGTAAGTCGGATATTGCTTGAGCATTGCCAGTTGCCCGGGCGAGAGATTGTCCTTGTACTTGTCCGCTGTTGCGGCTGTAATCGTAAACAGTGACTTGTCGTTCGGGAATGGATCCGGATAGGTGCCTCCGGCCTTGAAATTCACACCCTCCGGAATCTTGGTAATACCGCCATCCCATGCCGGGATGGTTCCCGCCGCATTCGCCGCCTTTTCTGCGCCCATTGGCGTAAGCGTCGTCCCAAGTTTTGCCAGATCACCCGCAGCAAGCTCGGCGTACGCGCCTACTGAAATAGCCAGGGCCCCCACCGTGACCGATGCCAACATCGTCAATCGCTTTAGTTTCATGTTTCCTCCAGAAAGTTATCGTAATTCTTTACAAAAATCCTGACTTCCAACGTCCGCCAAAAATCTTTTTGCAATGGTCTGGCGTTGAATTTGGTTGGCCCGTCGGCCACGACAATTCGTAGCCGACGGGCGTTCCGGAACTTGGGCTAGAACGAGTATGACACCGAGAATGAGTAGAAATCGCGATCCCTGATGGGGTTGGCATTGGAACAGAAGCTGGCACCCTGCGGTGCCCTCCCCAACGCCGCTACACCATTGATCTGCCCGGCGAGTGAAGTCTGACCGGCATTGGTGACCTGATCGGTGCCGCAGTAGACGCGACCGCCGAAGAACATGTTGTAGGAAACGTCAAAGTTCAAACGCTTTTTGAATTCAAGGCCGGCACCAAAGGAAAGCGATTTCACTCCCTCGTTAAACGTTTGCGAGACACCCTTCACATCGTGGAAAAACGCAATCCGTGGCGTTAGATTGCCGGTGAACAAGGCGTTCGGATACTGCGCCGAACCCACCAGCCGGTAGCCCCAGGAGTTTTCAGTAATGTAACCACCGGGTTGCACTGAACCGGCTTGACCTGCGACTGCCCCCTCTTGTGTTGCGGGCAGGTTGGTCGCGGGGCCAGCGAACTTGAGCGTATTCCCCAAACCGTTGTACTTCGTAAAGCCGATTTCACCGACTACGACCGCCTGATCCGCGCCCAGCACGTTCGGGAACGTCTTGGTACCCGTCATCTGGAACTGCATCATCTTGACCGCGCGCCAGCCAACTATTTCTGTCCCATTGGGCACGAACGCCGCAGCGGAGGCACCAAACGGTGCTGTTGCACTGACTGTCCCCGGAATCGTGGCAAATCCGGTGATGAGATTCGGTGCACTCAGTGCCGCAAGAATCACCTCTGCCGAGGCTATTTGCAGCGGCTGGTTCGGACGGTAAGAGAGTTCACCCTGCAAGGCGATACCAGCAGGACCCTGCGTATTGAAGGAAAAGCCATACAGTTTTCTATCCTCAGGAAACTCCGCAAAGTAAGATGCCGTCCCGGTCTGCCCCACGGCTGCACCAACGTTGGTAGTGCCAAGCACTACACCCGTCAAGACCGACGTGGGCGTGCCCTTCACTGCGCTCAGAACCGGGGTACGGTTGTGGTAGTTAACGTAGTAGAAGCCGAATTCGGTGTTGTTCAATTCCGAGGCGAGGTACTTGAGCGAGAATCCGTATTGGCCACTGTCACTGGCAGTACGATCTGCAGTACGTGGCACCCAGACTGCAGCGGCCGGGTCAAAGACACCAAAAAGTGCCTGCAATGGGGCACCTAAACCTGGCGTCGTTGGCGGCACAGGGTTGCCAGGCGCTTTGCCATTTAAATCCTTGCGTCGGCCAAAACTGACGATCAACAGATTCGAATCGTCCGATGCTACGTCGTTATTGCTGAAATACGAGCCACGCGGATCAAGC
>JANYHZ010000271.1 GCA_025362135.1 Betaproteobacteria bacterium
CTTTGGCTTGGTTGGTACCAAAGGGACGGCCGCGTTTCTGGCTAAAGAAGGCATTGCGGTCACGTTCGTCAATAAAGTACTCGAAGGTCGTCCGCATATCGTCGACCTGGTAAAAAATGGTGAGATTTCGCTCATCATCAACACTGTCGAAGAGGACAAGCGCTCGATACGTGACTCCTGGTCGATTCGTAACGCTGCCTTACAGGGGCGCATTACTTACTACACGACAATCTCCGGCGCGCGTGCGGCCTGCGTGGGGATGCAACATCTGGCGGAGTTGAAGGTCTACGATTTACAATCGCTGCATCGGTTGATTGCGCTGCAGGCATAGCGATCCGCACGCGATTTGGTCAAATCAGGAATATTTTTGAGGGTTGAACAATGAGTAGTCTTGCCAAAGTCCCACTTACTGTCGCAGGCGCGGAAGCGCTGAAGGCAGAACTGCAACGACTGAAGCACAAGGATCGCCCTGACGTCATCCGTGCCATTTCGGAAGCGCGTGCGCAGGGCGATCTTTCCGAGAACGCAGAATACGACGCGGCCAAGGAAAAGCAGAGCTTTGTGGAGGGGCGTATTCTCGACATAGAAGGCAAACTCTCAAGTGCGCAAATCATCAGCATCGCGATGCTCGAAGACGATGGTCGTGTGGTGTTCGGTGTCACCGTTGACCTCGAAGAGGCCGAAACCGGCGAAAAGGTTTCGTATCAAATCGTTGGTGAGGATGAAGCCAATTTGAAGCTCGGCAAAATTTCGTTTACGTCACCCATCGCGCGCGCACTGATCGGTAAATCTGCGGGCGATATAGCAGAAGTACGTGCACCGGGCGGGGCGAGGGAATATGAAATTGTGGACGTGCGGTATATCTGATTGCACCCGCGTAATTGCGCATAGAACGCCATTTGGTGCGGGTTTGCAATAATAATGCCGCTGGATACCCCGCCAGTTATAGAGTTTATAT
Source organism: Betaproteobacteria bacterium (assembly GCA_025362135.1). Taxonomy (GTDB): domain Bacteria; phylum Pseudomonadota; class Gammaproteobacteria; order Burkholderiales; family Usitatibacteraceae; genus UKL13-2. Next base: position 959 of record JANYHZ010000271.1, read on the forward strand.
TTTGTATAACACGTAGGTTACGGTTCGGGCACGATTCGCGTGTGGCATTTGCACAGGCGCGATGAAGCTGCTTTTAACAGGATCATCCGGCGCTAAAGTCGCCTCGCGCGTCGCGGTGATTCTTGCGCAATCCCACAGTGTTGTTGGTGTGGACATGATGCCAGCGCCGACAACGTCTATCGTCTCGGACATTACTTCGATCAGCGACTGGCGTCAGCATTTGCGCGGCGTGGATGCTGTCGTCCATTTTGCTGCGCTGCATGCCCCGCATCGCGAAACGCATTCGACAGCGGATTTTCGACGCACCAACGTCGAGGCAACGGCTCGTTTGCTGGATGCCGCCCGCGATGCCGGCGTGAAACGCTTTTTGCTCGCCAGCTCAACCTCAGTTTATGGCAAGGCGATGCGCAGCAAAACTTCAGCCGTTTGGGTGACGGAAGAATTGCAGCCCGAAGCCGAAGACATTTACGATGAAACAAAATTGGCAGCTGAACAGCTTTGCCGCGAGGCTTTCTCGCCTGCATTCACGACCGCGGCATTGCGTTTTTCGCGCAGCTTTCCCGAACCCACATCGTTGATGGCGCACTATCGGTTGTATCGCGGCGTTGATGCACGCGATGTCGCGCAAGCATTTGCCTTGGCTTTGAATGCCAATTTCGCGCGGTTCGAGGCGATTAATATTTCTGGCGAGACGCCGTTTCTCGAGGAGGATTGCGAACGCCTTCGTGCAGACCCCGCGCAAGTGCTTCGCCTGCGCGCTCCCGAACTCGTTGCGGAATTCTCGCGTCGAAAATGGCCGTTACCGGAAAGCATTGACCGCGTATATGTGGTCGACAAAGCCAAGGCACTGTTGGGCTACAAGGCACGCTTCGGGTTTCGCGAACTGCTGGAAGAAATGGATGTAACTGACACGTCAGGCGCGGCGACTAACGCACCTTCTTTTTTTTGATGCCAGCGGCCCTGTTTTCTTCCTGGCGCTTGGTCACTCTGGGTGCTTTACGTCTGGTTTTGGGCAAAGCGGCCTTTGCACTTGCCGATGCCAATTCCGGACTGTGCCGCCAGACGATGTAGATTTTACCGATGTGCTGAACCGGTGCGGCATTGAGCGCATCGCAGATTTCGTCAAACCATTTTGTTCGTAGTTCGCGGTCGTCTGTGGACGCGCGAATCTTGATCAATTCATGTGCTTTCAGGTTGCGATCCACTTCGCGGATGATGGCAGGGGTCAATCCGTGATCGCCAATCATGACGACGGGGACGAGTTCATGTGCTTTTGCCTTGAGTGCACGTCGCTCGATGGGGGATAATGTGGTCTTCATCTTTTCATTATACGGTTCATGGCCAGCGCACGCCCTAAAAACAGTCGGGATTGGGTTCAACGGCACCTAAGCGATCCTTACGTGAAACGCGCCCAGGCGGAGGGATTTCGTTCGCGCTCCGTTTATAAACTGACCGAGATTGATGCCAAAGAGAAAATGGTCAAGGCGGGTATGACGGTTGTTGATCTCGGCTCGGCGCCGGGCGGTTGGTCGCAATGGGTCGTCAAACAGGTTGGTGCCAGAGGAAAACTGGTGGCGATTGATTTGCTCGAAATGGAGCCTATCGCCGGGGTCCACTTTATCAAAGCCGATTTCTCGGATGCTGTCGGCTTGCGTGCGGTTATTGCTGCAATCGGCGGCGACGAATCAAAAGTAGACCTTGTGATTTCCGATATGGCACCCAATCTCACAGGAGTGGTGATTACGGACCAGGCGCGGCTGTTTACGCTCGGAGAGCTGGCGATGGAATTTGCTGTCAAGTTCCTGAAACCAAATGGGGTTTTTTTGGTCAAGGTGTTTCAGGGCGCGGGTTTTGAGCCTTTTGTCAAGACGCTCAGGGGACATTTCAAGCACGTTGCGGCAAAGAAACCGGATGCATCCAGGGGAGAAAGTCGTGAAACTTTCCTCATGGCACGTGAACTGAAAGCACCAAACGAATGACTTATGTATCTGAATCCAAACGACAAGATAAACCGTTTCGTGTAAAGTGTCTGTCCCGGAATTGCACAGCAGCCGGTGCCGCAATTTGAAGCAGTATGAAGCGATGTTGAAGCGAATCTAAAGGAACACGCGTGAACAATTGGGTAAAGAATATTGGTGTCTGGCTCGTCATCGGCATCGTCTTGTTGATGATATTCATGCAGGTATCGAACCGTGGCGGCAGCCGCCCGGAACTCGAATATACGGCGATGATGCAGGAAGCCAAAAACGGCAACGTCGAGAGCATCAAGCAGGAGAGTAACCGCACCCTGCGTGTGACGATGCGCGATAACAAGATCTACACCACTTTCACGCCGGCGGGCGGGGATCCGTTTATGTGGGACGACTTGCGTAAGTCCGGTGTCAAAGGCGGTGCCAAACCAGAAGAGGAACAATCCCTTCTGATGAGCATCTTTATCTCCTGGTTTCCGATGCTGTTGTTGATTGGTGTGTGGCTCTATTTCATGCGGCAAATGCAGGGTGGCGGCAAGGGTGGCGCATTTTCGTTCGGCAAGAGCCGCGCAAAAATGCTCGATGAGGGCAATAACCTTGTTACGTTTGCCGATGTCGCGGGCTGCGATGAGGCGAAGGAAGAAGTCGCGGAACTCGTCGAGTTTCTGCGTGATCCGTCAAAATTTCAAAAGCTCGGCGGGCGAATTCCTCGCGGCGTACTGATGGTAGGCTCGCCCGGTACAGGCAAGACCCTGCTGGCGCGTGCAATTGCCGGCGAGGCGAAGGTGCCGTTCTTCTCGATTTCCGGTTCGGATTTTGTCGAAATGTTTGTCGGTGTCGGTGCCGCACGCGTACGGGATATGTTTGAGCAGGCGAAGAAAAACGCACCCTGCATTATCTTCATTGATGAAATAGATGCGGTGGGGCGCCAGCGTGGTGCCGGGCTTGGCGGCGGTAACGATGAGCGCGAACAAACACTCAACCAGATGCTGGTCGAAATGGATGGTTTCGAAGCAACGGCCGGTGTAATCGTGATCGCAGCGACCAACCGTCCGGATGTGCTCGATCCTGCGCTGTTGCGCCCCGGTCGGTTTGATCGTCAGGTCGTTGTGTCGCTGCCCGATATTCGTGGTCGCGAACAGATTCTGAATGTGCATATGCGCAAAGTTCCCATTGCGCCGGATGTCGTCGCCGAAACGATCGCACGTGGGACGCCAGGTTTCTCCGGTGCTGACTTGGCCAACCTCGTAAACGAGGCGGCATTGTTTGCCGCACGCGGCAACAAACGCCTGGTCGAAATGGAAGACTTCGAACGCGCCAAAGACAAAATCATGATGGGCACCGAGCGGCGCTCGATGGTGATGAGCGAAAAAGAGAAGCTCAACACGGCCTATCACGAATCCGGCCATGCGATCGTCGGTGTCAACCTGCCGGAACACGATCCGGT
>JANYHZ010000274.1 GCA_025362135.1 Betaproteobacteria bacterium
CCAGGTGGCCTCACCGCGCAGCATCACTGCATCTGCCTGTGGTCCGATAACATCCCAGATTTCGCTCCAAATCTCCCGGGCGGGTTGCCCGAGCGCATCGGGATGGCGCTTGCCCAGCACGGGGATGTATGCGTCGTTGTAAATATTGATGAGTTGAGGCCCCCACCACACGAACATCGGAAACCGAGAATGGAGGCAGATGCCCACCGCAACGCGCAGACTCTGCGGCCATGTCGACATCGGCCCCAGCAGCGTGGAGGACCAATCGAAGGATCGCACGGCCAAACCCATCGCACCCCCGTCCGCGGACACAGTAATCTCGCCCGGTGGGCGGCCGATCGGAATCATAGTTCTGCCAGCCGTGTTGCTCGCTTCCATGACCATGAAATATAACCATATGGCCGGAAAGCGAAAATGGCTAAATGGTATGAACGGTACCCTCTTAAAAAAACTGCGGCTCACCCGCGATTCCCGGCACGGGTGGGCCGCACTTTACTTTTTTTGCGTGGCTCCGCGATTCATAAGTACGGACTCGGTTAATCGGTCTCCAGTTCTTCCAATAATTTCATGACGGCAACTTCGAGCTTCAAGTCATTCTCATAATTATCCGCACTCAATTCTTCTCTGAGATGGGCCACTTTATCCGCACGGACATCCCCACCGTGCTTCAATATCGCCAACATTTCCGCGGCAAGGAGCCGCTCCGTATTAGTATATGAGTGCCTTGCTCCCGTGGGTTGCCGCAACGAACGATAATTCAGATTCATTTATCTGCTCCTGTTTACAAATAGCAGTGGCCATCGCCCACGATGATCCCAGCCGCTGAGGAAGGCTTAACAAACTGGGGGCCACAAAATGCTTGCAATGGAGTCCCGTAAAACAGCCTATTTTACCATCGTTAAATCAGGCCGTACTACGCTACGGTTTTAGCATGCATACAAAACGTCCGGAACCGGCCATTGCGGCACGACATGTCTTCCGTTCCATTGTCTTTAATGATTCTGATTTAAAAGGTAACATGATTTACGTCACATATGACTGCCTCAACTATTGCACCAACCTCATCCGATCCGGAAACAAACCCGGAAGCAACCCTGCCACCTATGCGCGGGTGGATTATTCTTGCGGGACTGGCCGCGTTCGGTTTATTCGTCGCGGCGGTCGCGATTCTCTGTGTGCAGTGGTTACAAAACGAAAATCCAAACGCCATCATGATTCTCCAGGGTGAATTGAGGCTTGATGAGGCAACCGTCATCGTTACCCCTCTCAGTGGATCGAGCCGGGAATCGCTCACGGCACAATTCAAAGACGGCCGCAATCACCGGCTGCAATTTCACCTGCCCCCTGGCGCGTACAACATCTTCGTGCGCGATTCAACCGGCAAACCGATGTTCCCCGAATCGCCAAACAACGAGATCCTGCTGGATGCGATGAAACCCCTTTTCATTCGCCTGGAACTCAGTTCACCCGCCACTCGCCCAGTGGCCACGCAACCGCAGCATTCGCCGAACCGGTAGTGTAGGAACTTTCTCCGAAATCCTGTTACCCTGTTGCGGCGGCGTCGGCACTTCACATTCAACGACAGTCTCATTCGAGGAAGATCTATGATCGATGGCATTCGATTCTGTTCAACGCGGGCGAAGCGGTTCGGCACTCTTTTCACGGTGGCACTCGCGGTCCTTCCACTTCTCGGCGCGGGATGCAAAGAAAAGTCAGATTCAGTTTCTCCCGGCGTTTCCAGGCCGGTCGCGCGCACGATCGCCGTCATTCCCAAAGGCGCAACGCACGAGCACTGGCAGCGCGTCAAGGCCGGCGCAGAACAAGCCGGCAAGGAATTTGGCTTGAACATTATCTGGAAAGCGCCCCAGACTGAAAATGACCGGCAGCAGCAAATCGATCTGGTCAAGCAATTCACCGTCGATAATGTGTCGGCGATTGTCGTCGCGCCGCTCGATGACAAAGGGCTTGTCCCGCCGGTCAAACAGGCGGCCGCGGAGAAGATCCCGGTCATTTTAATCGACTCCGGCCTGGCGGGTGAAGTGGGCAAGGATTACATCGCCTATGTCGGCACCGACAACCGCAAGGGCGGCGTGATGGCCGGCGAGGCCCTCGGCAAAGTGCTCGGCGGCAAGGGGAAAGTTGTCATGCTCCGCTACATGGAAGGCTCGGCCAGCACCGCTGAGCGTGAGAATGGCTTCCTCGAAGCGATCAGGAAATTTCCCGACATTCAGATGATCTCCGACAAGCAATACTCCGGCGCGACATCCGATGTGGCGCAAACCAAAGCCGCGAACATGCTGGATGATCTCCGTATGGCCGATGGGGTTTATTGCCCGAATGAGTCGAGCACCTATGGAATGCTCGAAGCACTGCGAAAGGCCGACTTGATCAAGAAGGTGAAGTTCGTCGGTTTCGATACGTCGCCCCCACTGCTGACCGCAGTGCGGAATGGCGATCTGGCGGCGGTGGTGGCGCAGAACCCCCGGCGGATGGGGTATCTCGGTGTGAAAGCCGCCGTAGACAGCCTTGATGGCAAGAAGGTCGA
>JANYHZ010000071.1 GCA_025362135.1 Betaproteobacteria bacterium
GCCTTTGTGGAGGCTTGAGCCGTATGGGTCGAAAGGCACACGTCCGGTTCTTAGGGGGCTGGGCGCGGGCAACCGCGCCTGGCAACCCGACGGATCAGTACGAGTCCAGTGGCCAAGGTAGCGGCACTAACTGTTCCATAAAAAAAGCTTCACAATTTTAGATCGCTTTGTCTTGCAACACGGCATTCTCAAATTTCAACGCGTGACTCCATTCTGCGCATTTGCCACTCCTGAGGCAACCCGCAAAATCATCGTCCCTGGTGAGGCAGGGATCCAGGCCAATCCTTTTATTATTGATCCGGCGATTAATCATGTTCAGTTCGTCGTACCCGCGAAGGCGGGGATCCAGTGACTTTTCGACTCACGCCACTGGATCCCCGCCTTCGCGGGAACGACGCAAGTCGAAATTTTTAACATGTTTAACCGCCGCCTCTATAAAAATACGAATGGACTGGATTCCAGCCTCTGCTGGAATGACGAGTGTTTTGAGATCCGTAGATGTTAATAATGTAGATCGCCATCACGCGCGCCTTCCAGCCCGAAAACATCTGAAACACCGCGCCAGTGCTAGTGTTTGCCGATTACACCATTCCCCTCGCGGCACCCATTGCAAACTCCCAGTACACCGATTCCCGTTAAGATATCTCCCAAAATACGAAGCGCCCTGCGTAAACCGCTCGGCATGCGGCGAAGTTCAACAAGGAGAACATGTCGATGGATACAACCGGGACGGCGCACAGGCAATCGATGGCATATCCGTGGTTTGTCGTCGCGGTATTGATGGTGGCGTATGTGTTTTCATTCGTGGATCGCCAGATCCTGAATCTGTTGGTCGCGCCAATTCGTCGCGATCTCGGCATCAACGACACGCAGATGAGCCTGCTGATGGGTTTCTCGTTTGCGATTTTTTACACGATCCTCGGCATCCCGCTGGGCAGGCTGGCGGATCGCTGGAACCGGCGCGGTCTGGTTGCTGCAGGGGTTGTGGTCTGGAGCGTGATGACAGCGCTCTGCGGGCTCGCACAAACGTACCTGCAGTTGTTCCTGTATCGCATCGGCGTCGGTGTTGGCGAAGCGACACTCTCTCCCGCGGCGTATTCGATGATTGCTGATTATTTTCCGCCGGAGCGGCGCGCAACGGCGATCAGCGTGTACTCGATGGGCATCTATCTCGGCTCGGGCATCGCCTTTCTGGTCGGCGGACTGGTGATCCAGTTCGCCGTTGCGCAAGGTGTGGTGTCGTTGCCGCTGGTCGGCGATGTGCGGCCGTGGCAGGTGGTGTTTTTCGTACTCGGTGGCAGCGGCATTCTGTTCAGCTTCGCATTTTTGCTGGTGCGTGAGCCGCCGCGCGAGGGCGTCGTCGCGGGCAGCAGTGTTCCTTTTGGCGAAGTGGTCGCGCATCTGTGGCACAACCGTCGCACCGTTTTGTGCCATAACGTAGGCTTCGCCATGATTGCGTTTTGCTCGTATGGCACAGCGGCATGGGTACCAAGCTTTTTCATCCGCACCTTTGGCTGGAAAGCCGGTGAGGTCGGCATAATTTATGGCCTGATCGTGATGGTATTCGGCTGCGCTGGCATCCTGTTCGGTGGATGGCTGACGGATCGTTGGCTGAAGCAGGGCAAGACCGACGCTGCACTGCGGGTTGGCATCGTCGCGTCCGCGGTCGCGATACTCGGTGGTGTGTATCTGCTGGCAGGCAACGGCACGCTTGCCGCAGTCCTGATGGTGCCTGCCGTGTTTGCGCTCGGCATGCCGTTCGGCGCTGCACCCGCGGCGATTGTTGCCATCGTGCCCAATCAGATGCGTGGCCAGACGGCAGCGGTATATCTGTTCATCGTCAATTTAATCGGCCTCGGTGTCGGGCCGACGGCTGTCGCGCTGGTGACAGACTATGTTTTCGCCAATGATCTGGCGCTGAAGTGGTCGATGCTGATCGTTGGCACTGTGGCCAATCTCGCCGCGATTGGATTGCTCGCTGCGGGCTTGAAGCCGTATCGCGAGACCACTCAGCGGCTGCGGGCGGGTTAGCCGTCGCAAGTGTGGTTGTGCCCCGCCGCTGCGAATCGCGTACTCTCTACTCCCAGCCACCGCTCAGATCAAAGCCACCCGCATGTTTCCGCAAACCGATATCAATCAGATCACCCACGTCATCACGCTGGCAATCGCGCCGGTGTTCCTCCTCACTGCTGTTGGCACCCTGATGGGCGTGCTCGCGAATCGCCTCGCACGAATCGTGGATCGTATCCGCGTGCTGGAGGACAAGCTGCATGAAATCGGTTTGGAAGAGTTAATACCGGCAAGGGAAGAACTCGATAACCTCCGCCAGCGTTTGCGACTAATCTATTTCGCTGTCGCGTCCGCCGTTTTTTGCGCGCTGTTTGTGGGCCTGCTGATCATCGTCGCGTTCATCGATGCGTTTTTGTCAGTCAATCTCGCTACATTCGTCGGCATGCTTTTCGTGTTGGCGATGGTCGCGTTTATCGGCAGCCTGTTTATGTTTTTGCGGGAAATTTTTCTGGCGGTCGCGAATACGCGTAAATCGATGCGGTAGCTTGAATGTCCCGTTGGCGGCCCAACGATTTCCACGCTGCGGCTATTCGCGCCCGACCAAATGCGATTCGTCCGCCCAAACGCGCATTCCGTCCCGGCGCGCTGGCGGCATCAGCGTGGTTTTTTTATGCTGCAGTTTTTCTAACTTGCAGACACCATGGGCGATCCAGGTATTCGCGCTGAAAATGCCGATCTCCTGTTGCGCACAAAGCTTGTGACGCGAAAGCGCGATAATACGCAGGGCAACGTGGTCGCATATTTGCAAGGCCTGCGATCAGCAGAACACACCCACTTCGGAATTAACAACATGTTGCGAAAACCGCTTTCTGTACTCCTCGTTGTATCGATCCTCGCCGCATGCAGCAAGGCACCCGAAAACGCCGACAAAGCAGCCAGTGTGGCTGCTGCCAAGCCGCTACTGATTTCACCAGAAGACCTCCTGACAGTGCGCAACAACGCTCTTGCATCGGGTCCATCGATTACTGGTTCCGTACAACCGGAGCGCCGCGCGGATTTGCGTGCTGAAGTATCAGCTGTGGTGTTACAGGTGCTGAAAGAAAACGGTGACAACGTGCGGCGGGGCGATTTGCTGGTGCGGCTCGACGACACCTCGATTCGCGATGGCCTTTCGTCGGCCGAGGCCGCAACCCGGTCTGCCGATCAGTCCTTTGTCCAGGCCGAGCGGCAATTCCAGCGAATGACCACACTGCGTGCCTCCGGAATGGTGTCAACGCAGGCGCTTGACGATGCCGAGACCCGGCGCAACAACGCACAGAGCGACCTCGCCGGCGCCAAGGCGCGCGGAGTGCAGGCACGCCAGCAATTGCAGCGCACCGAGGCACGTGCGCCATTCGATGGCATCGTCAGCGACCGCAAGGTTTCCGCAGGCGATACGGCACAGATCGGCAAGGAACTTCTCAAGGTGATCGATCCGTCCAGCATGCGCTTTGAAGGCATGGTTTCAGCCGACAATATTGGTGACATTCAGGCGGGGCAGCCGGTGGTTTTTCGTGTGAATGGCTATGGCGAACAGGAGTTTTCCGGGAAAGTCCGGCGCGTGAATCCTTCCGCCAACGCCACTACACGCCAGGTCGAAGTGCTGGTTGATTTTTCGGGCGAGAAGCAGCCGAAGTTGGCCGGGCTGTATGCCGAAGGGCGCATTGAAGCAGCCAGCCGGAACAGCCTCACGATTGCGGCGACGGCGCTGGTGCGCGACGGCGACAAGGCTTCCGTCTGGCGCATGAAGGACAAGAAGCTGCAAAAAACTGCGGTCGTCATCGGTGAGCGGGATCTCCGCAGCGGTGAATTTATTGTCGTCAGCGGCGTGGCGGAGGGTGATAGTGTAATTCGTTATCCGGCGGCGACGTTGAAGGATGGGCAGGCTGTCGAGCTGAGTGCTGCAGTAACCGCGCCGGTTGCCGAGGGTTCAAAGTCGGCCTCTGCTGCACCGTCCGCGTCTGGTTCCGAAAAGGGGAAATAAGCCATGTTCCTGTCTGACTTCAGCATCAAGCGGCCGGTGACAACGGTAGTGATTATTATCATGTTGATGTGCCTCGGGTTGCTGGCGCTGAAAAACCTGCGCGTCAACCAGAACCCCGATGTTGAACAGCCCGTGATCGTTGTCAACATCCCCTACCCTGGCGCATCGCCCGACACGGTGGAACGCGAAATCATCAATCGTGTTGAAAAATCCCTGCAGAGTATTTCGCAGGTCTACCAGATCCAGTCCACGGCCAACGAGAGTGCGGCCAGCATCGTGATCATCTTCAATTTCAAGAAAAACATGATTGAAGCGTCCGATGAGATTCGTAATTCGATCGCATCCGTGCGGCACAAGCTGCCGATCGAAATGCGCGAGCCAATACTCCGCCGTATCGACCCCGCCACGCAACCCATCGTGCAGATGGCACTGTCGGCGGCGTCGCAATCGCACGCTGAAATTTCTCGCCTCGCCGAAGATGTACTGGCCGACAAATTCCGCGCCATCGATGGCGTCGCGACGGTCAACGTCAACGGCTCGCTTCGCCGCGAGCTTTCCGTGTTGTTGCGCGCCGAGAAATTGCGCGAGTACAGTGTTTCGGTGACCGAAGTCGTCGCGGCATTGCGGGCGCAAAACACCACCGCGCCGGTCGGGCGTGTGAAAGGCCCGCTGGATGAGCAAAGCATTCGTTTGGTGGGCCGTATCGAATCACCCGCCGAATTCGAGCAGATCGTGCTCAAGCGACGTGGCAATGAAGTAGTTCGTCTCGGGCAAGTCGCGAGTATTTCCGATGGCTTCGCGGAACTCGCGGGATTCAGTGTGCGCAACGGCCATCCAAACGTCGGTATTTCGGTCACACGTTCGCGCGACGCGAGCACGGTTACCGTCGCCAACAAGATCCGCAAGGCTGTCGAAGAAATCAACAAGACGCTGCCCAATGGAACCAAACTGGAGGTTACCCAGGACGGCGGAAAGAGTGCGCAGAACAGCCTGCAAAATGTGATCGAGGCGTTGTTATTCGGTGCGCTGTTGACCATTTTTGTGGTGTATGCGTTCCTCAATTCCTGGCGCTCCACGCTCATCACGGCGCTCGCGTTGCCCACCTCGGTGATCGCGGCGTTCATTGCCGTATGGGCCTGCGGATTTACGCTCAACTTCATGACCTTGCTTGGCCTGTCGCTGGCGATTGGCGTTTTGATCGACGACGCGATCGTGGTTCGTGAAAATATCGTACGCCACATGGAAATGGGCGAAGACCGGCGCACAGCGGCCAGTGCCGGCACGGCTGAAATCGGGCTTGCCGTGACCGCGACCACGTTTTCGATCATCGCCGTGTTTATTCCAGTGGCGTTCATGGGTGGCGGTGCGGGCGAATGGTTTCGCCCGTTTGCGTTGACGGTGGCCACGTCGGTGCTGGTGAGCCTGTTCATCTCGTTCACGCTCGACCCGATGTTGTCGGCCTATTGGGGTGACCCAATTGGTTACCAGCAGCGGCCCAAGAAGGGACTGAGCCTGTGGTTATCGCGGTTCAATGTCTGGTTCGATCACCAGTCGGACCGCTATGCAAATGTGATTGCGTGGGCGCTGCATCACCGGCGTTACATGGCCGCGATTGCAGGCCTCGTGTTCGTCGGCGCGCTCGTGCTGCAAGCCACCGTTGGCGGATCGAGTTTCCTGCCGAAGGCAGACGGCGATTCCATCGCCATCGAAGTTCGCACGCCATCGAGCGCCAGCCTTGAATATGCACGGTTGAAAGTCGAGAAAGCGGCGGAGCTGGCGCGCACCATGCCCGAAACTGTCGCGACCAATAGCAACGTCAGTGCCGGTGGCGGCCGCGTCTATGTCGACATCGGCAAAAGCACCAAACGCCAGCGCTCCGGCAGCGAGATTGCCGTGGATTTGCGGAAGTTGATGCTGCATATTGTCGGGGCCGAATACACCGTGCTCGATGACTTGAACAACGGCGCGCGCAAACCCGTGCAGATATTGTTCTCCGGCCCCGATTCACGCCGCCTGATGGCCATCACCAGCGACTTTATGGAGAAACTGGCCAAGGTTCCGGGCGCGGTCGATGTCGGTCTGTCGCAGCAGGATCCCAAAGACGAACTGAGAATTGAGCTCAATCGCGGGCTGGCAAATTCGCTGGGCATTTCGGTCGGCGACGCGGCGCAGGCGTTGCGTGTTGCGTTCGCCGGTGTCGAAGTGGGTGACTGGGTCGACCCGATCGGCGAGTCGCGCGATGTGTCGGTGCGATTGCATCCCGATGACCGTGTCAATGCAGCCAACATCGAGCACTTACCCATCGCGGTAGGTGGCAGCAACATGATGGTGCCGCTGGATCAGATCGCCACCGTGACGATGGGTAAGGGGCCCGCGCAGATTCAGCACTCGGACGGTAAACGGATGATCAGTGTTTCGGCCAACGCGCAAGGCCGCTCACCCGGTGAAGTGACGGCAGACGCGATGAAAATTGCCAAGCAGATCGATTTCCCGACTGGATACGGCCTTGAACTGGGCGGTGCATCGCGCGACCAGAACGAAGTGTTCTCCGAGATGGGCATTGCGCTGGTGATGGGTATCGGCCTCATGTACCTGATACTGGTGATTCAGTTCGGCTCGTTCACGGCACCGCTGCCGGTGATGCTTTCGCTGCCCTTGAGTCTTATCGGCGTGGTCGTCGCGCTACTGCTCACCAGGGGCACGCTGAACCTGATGAGTTTTATCGGCATCATCATGCTGATGGGCCTGGTCGCCAAAAATGCGATTCTGCTGCTCGACTGCGCACGTAAAGAGGAAGCCCAGGGTGTGAGTCGTGAAGACGCTTTGATGCATGCGGGCCGGGTACGTTTGCGGCCAATCCTGATGACGACATTTGCGTTGATCGCGGGCATGATGCCGGTCGCGATCGGCATGGGTGAGGGCGGCGAATTTTACCGGCCGATGGCCATCGCCATCATCGGCGGCACCATTACCTCCACCATCCTCACGCTGCTGGTGGTGCCGACGTTCTACGACAGCATCGAAATTGCCCGCGACCGTGCCATCGCGAAATTTCACGCGCGCCAAATCCGCTGGAACGCGTTTGCCGCTTTCGTGGTCACGATCGCCGAGGCGGTGTTGACGCTGCTACTGGTGCGGTTTACATATCGGATGCTGAAAAAACTTTATGCCTTCGTGTTGCGGCGCCCGGTAAAAAGCGCTGGATTGGCTTCAGATGCCGTTGTCACCGTGGCTTCAATGATCAGGTAGAAAAGAGCTTTTGTCGGCGCAGATTTCTCAGCGGATGACGCTGCGTTGACGATGACAATGGAAAACACGAGCTTCCACGGGCATCGTGGCGCATATATGTCCCGTGAACCGCGCCAATGCTTGTGTTTTTCTGTTGTTTGCGGGCATTGAATTTTGAACTTGCCAAAACCATAAAACTGTATGAATATACAGCAATGGCATTGCAGTCTTCAGCCGCTATGGCGGTATCACCTATCACGCATATAGGCGTCTTCCGCATCGGAGATTTTGGCAGCAGCATGTCTGCGCCTGGCGGTGGCGAGATTCGCAGCGGATTCGAGGCGCTCGATGGCGAACTGACCGGTCGCGGCTGGGCCAGGCCGGGCTTGACTGAAATCCTGTGCAATCACGTTGGCATCGGCGAGTTATCGCTGCTGATGAAGGCTCTCGGTTCGTCAGCAAATGCGGTACATCCTGGCGATGCGATGCATATACTGTGGGTGGTGCCGCAAAATCAGGCGTGGATTCCCTATGCGCCGGCACTCGTGCAGTGCGGGATTAATCTCGATCATCTGGCTATTGTGCGAACCAAAAACACCGACGATGCCTTGTGGGCAGCCGAGCAGGGATTGAAAAGTGGTGCGTGTCGCGCGGTGTTGTTGCGGCTGAACGAGGCCTGGTCCAATCCGCTTTCGCTACGCCGCCTGCATCAGGCCGCGATGGCAGGCAACAGCATCCTGTGGCTGTTGCGTCCACGTGAAGCTGCCAACACGCCGTCTCCCGCAGGAACGCGAATTGTGTTGAAACCTGAGGGCACCGGCGGGCTACGTCTGGATTTGATCAAGCGCCGCGGCCTGCCAGCGGGAAAATCGATTCGTCTCGTCACTAGAGCGCTTGCGTGCCTCACGCGTGAACCCCGTTACGTGCGCACTCCTCAGAAGACGACATCCGTCGGTTGGCTGGATCAGATGTTGGCAAGTAGCCTAATTACAGCAGGGGAAAATCCACCCAACGTTCGCCAGCGTTCATTCACGCGCGAACGCGGGTAAGCGATGGTCTCAGATGCTGTGGATTGCCGTTTACCTGCCCGAATTGTCCCTGCAATCGCATGCGCGTGGTGCACTCGGTCACCTGCTGGAAGTGCCGCTGGTGATCAGCGATGGTGTGGCATCGCGCCCCTTTGTGCACGCTGCCAATGCCTGTGCACGCGAGTCCGGTATCACAGCCCGGATGCCGGTGGCAGCTGCACAGGCACGGGTGTCACCTTTGCTGGTGGTGCAACGCGAAGCCGCCAAAGAGCAGGAAACGCTGCTTGAGCTAGCCACCTGGCTATCACAATTCACGCCCATGGTTTGTCAGGAGAAATCAGGGGCATCGCTGGAAATTTCCACAACACTGCGTTTGTTCGGTGGTATCGGCGCACTGGCTGGACGCATCCGTACCGGCATCACGTCGCTGGGACTGCAAGCCGCTCTCGGCGTAGCCCCTGTGCCGATGGCCGCGTATCTGCTGGCACGCGCCTCGCATGTCATGACCGGCATTCGCATGTGTCGAGAAGCCGGGCAATTGCAGGATCGTCTGAACGATATTCCACTGGCCTTGTTCGATTGGCCGCATGACGTGATGCGGTCGCTTTCCGCTTTGGGGCTCGTACGGGTGAAAGATCTGCTCTCGCAACCAAGATCCAGCCTGCGCCGACGTTTTGGCGACCAGTTAATGGAGGATCTCGATCACGCACTCGGGCTCGCTCCCGATCCACGCAAGCCGCATTGCGTCCCCGAAAATTTTGCAAGCCACACCGATCTGTTGTTCGACATTCTCGATGCAGAACGACTTTTCATTCCCATCAATATGTTGCTCAATCAGATGGAGGGTTTTCTGCGCGCGCGCGGTGCCGCAGTGAATGAAATTGTGCTGGACTTGGAGCATAACCGTACGCTGAAAACGCGCCATGAATTCGGCTCGCGTCATCCGCTGCGCAACGCTGAGCATTGGCTGCGGCTGATACGCGAACGCCTGACAGCCCAGCCTTTTCCAGAAGCTGTGGTGGCACTCAAACTCAGTGCGCCGCGCTTGGTTGCCTTTCAGGAATTGAACGAAAGCTGGCTACCCACACCGGACATTCGCCAGGAAAAATGGCAGACACTGATTGAGCGCGTGGCCTCACGCCTCGGCGACAAAAGCGTTTTCAGTATCAGCGAAAACAGCGACCATCGCCCGGAATATGCCTGGCAATCAGACCGTGATCGCAGTCGAAAAAAAGCCGCCCGCGTGACCTCGATGGCGCAACACAAACCGCGGCCGCTACTGCTGCTGACCGAGCCGCGTGCGCTGGTGACCATCAGTGGCGCACCGCAGCATCACGGCACGCTGGCACTGCTGGCGGGCCCTGAGCGCATCGAAACCGGCTGGTGGGATGGCCGTCCGGTGGCACGCGATTATTTTGTTGCCAGCAATCCGCAGAGGGAAGTCTGCTGGATATTTCGCGATTATCGGCACGGCAAGAAATGGTATTTGCACGGATATTTTTCGTGAAACTATGCGATGAAAATTTCCTGCGCCATCCTTCATTGCCTTTCCAATTTCAGCTTTCTGCGTGGCGCTTCTCACGCGGAGCAACTCGTATCTCGTGCCACAGAGTTGGGCTATTCCGCGATCGCCCTTACCGATGAATGCTCGATCTCCGGTGTGGTGCGCGCCCACGTGGAAGCGGGGGAACACAAGATCCAGCTAATCATTGGCGCCGAGTTTGTCGTGCACGATGCACCCGCCATCGACCGCCTCATCTTGCTGGCAAAAAGTCGCAACGGTTATGGTGATCTATGTGAACTCATCACGCTTGCGCGCTCACGTTCACCAAAAGGCGAGTATCGGTTATTTATCGCCGATCTCACCCACGTTACCGAATGCATTGCGATCATCGTTCCAAATACGCAGCATATTGATGCGCAAGCCAATAGCAGCGCCATCGAACAATATTTTTCCACTGCCTGCTGGCTGGGTGCCGCTCTCGATTACGGACCCGATGATGAGGATAAGCGTAACTCACTGGAAGCGTTGGCTGGTGCATGCGATTTACCGATAGCGGCATGCGACCGCATCGTGTATGCCAGGCGTGAAGATCGGCCCCTGCAGGACGTGCTAACTGCGGTGCGCCTTAAAAGGCCGGTCGCTCAACTGGGTACCGATCTCACCGCTCATGCTGAAAACTATCTGAAACCAATTGAGCACCTGGTGCGCCGCTATTCACCAGCAATGATCACCCAGACGCTGGTCATTGCTGCCCAATGCAAGTTCTCGCTCGATGAACTTCGCTATGAGTATCCACGTGAAGTTGTTCCCGACAATGAAACGCCAGCAGCCTATTTGCGTCGGCTCACGTATGAAGGCGGGGCAAGACGTTATCCGCAAAGCATGCCGGAAAAGGTTCGCATCATCATCGAGCACGAGCTCGCGATCATTGCCGACCTGCGTTATGAGGCCTATTTCTTGACGATCTACGACATCGTTAAATTCGCGCGCGACGAACATATTCTTTGCCAGGGGCGCGGTTCGGCTGCCAATTCTGCGGTTTGTTATTGCCTGGGTATTACCGAAGTGAATCCTGATTGCACACAGGTGCTGTTCGAGCGCTTTATCTCGCGCGAGCGCAACGAGCCGCCGGATATCGATGTCGACTTCGAACACGAGCGCCGCGAAGAAGTGATTCAATACATCTACAAAAAATATGGACGGGATCGCACGGCGCTGACCGCTGCCATTTCCACCTACCGTCCCAAAGGTGCGATACGCGATGTGGGCAAGGCGCTAGGACTCACACTCTCCCAGGTCGATACATTGTCCAGGACGATTGTCTGGTGGGACGGTCGCACCGTAGCACCGGATCGTTTGATTGAAGCGGGATTCGATCCGGAAGCGCCGCGCATTCAAATGCTGATGTTGATGACAGAAGCATTGATCGGATTCCCGCGCCACCTGTCGCAGCATTCCGGCGGTTTCGTCATTGCACGCGACAAGCTAACGCGATTGGTGCCGATTGAGAATGCGGCCATGCCCAATCGCACCGTCATCCAGTGGGACAAGGATGATCTCGACGCATTGGGACTGCTGAAAGTTGATGTACTCGCCCTGGGCATGTTGACGGCGATACGCAAAACACTTGACCTCATCAGCGATTGGAGTGGCAAGCCAATCGTCATGCAGGATATTGCCCAGGATGACCCGGCTACTTACCAGATGATCCAGCATGCTGACACCATCGGCGTATTCCAGATTGAATCGCGCGCGCAGATGAGTATGTTGCCGCGGCTGAAGCCGGAATGTTTTTACGATCTGGTGATCGAAGTCGCCATCGTACGACCGGGCCCCATTCAAGGTGGCATGGTGCATCCATACTTGAGACGCCGCAACGGAGAAGCTTTCGTTTATCCCGGTAAAGAGGTGAAGGCAGTACTGGCGCGCACGCTGGGCATACCGATTTTTCAGGAACAGGTGATGCAAGTGGCGATGGTTGCCGCCGGCTTTACAGCGGGCGAAGCCGATAAATTGCGCCGCGCCATGGCCGCGTGGAAGCGCAAAGGAGGACTCGAAAAATTTCGCGACAAGTTGATTGATGGCATGCGCGCGCACGGCTACGAAGAAGAATTTGCCGAGCGTTTATACAAGCAGATACAAGGCTTCGGTGAATACGGCTTTCCGGAATCGCATGCCGCCAGCTTTGCATTGCTTGTGTATGTTTCCAGTTGGCTGAAATGTCATCACCCCGCCGCGTTTACGTGCGGCTTACTTAACTCGCAGCCGCTAGGCTTTTATTCCCCGGCGCAGCTGGTGCAGGATGCGCAACGGCACGGTGTTACCGTGCTACCGGTGGACGTGATGATCAGTGATTGCGACTGCGTACTGGCAGGGTCGGAAAATCCACAAATACGTCTGGGACTCAGGATGGTAAGCCATCTAGGCAAGGCTGCGGCAGAACAACTCGTTGCTGCACGTGCTCAAGCTCCTTTCATCGACATAGCCGACCTCCAGCGCCGCGCCGAATTATCGCAGCAGGAAATCGAAGCACTTGCCTCTGCTGATGCCTTGCACACGCTGATCGGCCATCGCCGAGATGCGCTTTGGCAGTCGCTGGGTCTGGAGCGCGACACCAAACTTTTCACAGCACCCGCCGATACCGACCTGGCAACATTAATTGCACCCACCGAGGCCGATGACATCTTCGCCGATTTCCGCACGGTCGGCGTTACATTGCGCCGACACCCATTGGCACTCTTGCGTCCTGCGCTTATCGCGCAACACATACGCAGCGCCGAAGAGGTGAAGAATGCCCGCTCCGGACAATTGATACGCACCACCGGATTGGTCACCTGCCGCCAGCGTCCCGGCACTGCCAAGGGTACCGTTTTTGTCACCCTCGAAGACGAGACCGGCTACGTAAATGTAGTGGTCTGGTCGCACGTTGCCGTGCGGCAGCGAAATCCATTAGTGCACGCCAAATTATTATTTGTGGCCGGGCGTGTGGAGCGGCAAGGCGAGGTCGTGCATCTGATCGCCGGCAAGCTCATCGACCAGACTGCCATGCTTGGCGAGCTGGATTTCAGTACGCGGGAGTTTCACTAAAATTACGCCCGCATACCGGATTTTTACCAGGTATATCTCACCGTATAACGCACCACGCCCTCACCACCCTTGGCGATGTTAAGCGGGAAATGAACCGTTCTCGCGTCAACTTTTTCGAACTCCTGGTTCTTCTTCGGGATTGACCAGTTCGTCCAGCGGTAGAGGTTTTCCTTGACGATGACACTCACAGGTTCGTCTTTCTGGTTGCGCACCTTGATCTCAATGTCTTCTTCCATCCACTTCGCATTGACATCGGCGCGGTAATCAACCTGCCGCCGCTCGCCGACCACATCAAATGCACTGCCCAGTTTGATCTGGATGGTTTCGTTTCTGGGTGTGTGGTCGATGAGGTCTTCGCCGATAAATTCAAGCGACTGGTCGGCGCTGTCGAGCTTGGCGACGCGAATTTTCCCCGCCGGAAGTGGCACGCCCAGTTTGTTCTCTTCGCGGTTGGCAAAGCGTAGATAGACATCGACTTTTTTGCTTGATTGATTGCCGAAATTGCGGTCGGTCATCGGTGCGCCATAGGTGCCAAAGTATTGCCCCGCCTGGCCATAATAGACGAGCACTTTTTCGCAATTCATACCGCGCGCCGCAGGGAAAAGTTCGATTTGCTTGGTTGAATTGTTGGCCAGTGTTGTGGGACGCCCCAAGGTATACAGGTGGTATTCGAAAAATGATTTTTCGGCGAACCCTTCCGCTTTCGCCGCCATCGCAACATTTCCGTCGTACCCCCGAGCCATTGGCTGCGCACGCGGCTGTGCGCGTTGCACATCACCAGCCACCAGCTTCAGCTTTGCGTCGGCAAACGTTGCGCCGGTCTGGTTCACGATCGTCACCCACGCGCCCACGTCAAGCTTGCAGGCGTTAGCGCCCGTGCCCTCGCTGAGCGTGAGGTTGTAATCGGTCCACCAGGTGAACCCGCCGGTCTGGTAACTGAAGCGTGACTTGTGCGTGCCGGCGCGCTCGGCCGCGACATCCCAGACCAGGGTTGGCTTGCTGATAAGCCCACCCGGAAGTGTTGCCAGACGCATGCCTGAATAAGTGCTGATGGTCCGAATGGCACCATCAGGCATGCGCAAAATCAGGCCGCCTTGCGTGCCAATCAGCGTGCCGGAAGTCGACTCAATCGTTTGTCCGCGCACCTGCTCGACGGTGACTTCACGATCCAGATATTTTTGCAGCAGCTTTGTGGTGCTGGTGAGATCGAATTCAAAGCTTTGCTCTACCACCCGGGTACCCGCGGGATCGGTCAGGGACTCGAACAATACGGTGGTCGGGTCGATCAGTGCCGGCACATCAGAAATGCGAATGATGGTCCTGCCTTTGGTCAGATTGACATCCTGCGACTGCCGGACGACGCCGTAGCCGGGAATAGCATAACCTTCCCCGCCACTTCGGAACGTCGCAGGCGATAACGTTCCAGGCTGCGCGCTGGAATAGATGGTGACGCTGGTTTGGGCCGATGCCGATAGACCAGCGGTCGAAAGACAAGCGAGTGAAAGTAGCGTGGCGCGAAAATTCATGGCGTTCTCCAAACGTATAATGTAAGTGTCCCATTTAATGCGGCGCGAACCCATGAAGTTTACAGGCAGTCAAAACTATATTGCGACGGACGACTTGAAGCTTGCCGTCAATGCCGCCGTCACTTTGCAGCGGCCCTTGCTGATCAAAGGTGAACCCGGCACCGGCAAGACGATGCTCGCCGAGGAAGTTGCAGCGGCACTTGGCAAGCCGCTGCTGCAATGGCATATCAAATCCACCACCAAGGCGCAACAGGGATTGTACGAGTACGACGCCGTGTCCCGTTTACGCGATTCGCAGCTCGGTGAGGAAAAGGTCAAAGACATCAAAAATTACATCTCAAAAGGCACCATGTGGCGCGCCTTTGAAGCCGATGAACAGGTAGTGTTGTTGATCGATGAAATCGACAAAGCCGATATTGAATTCCCCAATGATTTGCTGCGTGAACTGGATCGCATGGAGTTTTATTGCTACGAGACCCGCGAAACCGTTGTTGCCAAACACCGGCCGATCATTTTCATCACCAGCAATAACGAAAAAGAATTGCCCGATGCATTCCTGCGGCGCTGCTTCTTCCATTACATACGTTTCCCTGACAGAAATACCATGCAGCAAATTGTCGATGTGCACTTTCCCGGTTTGAAAAAAGCCTTGCTTAAGGAAGCGATGGAAGTTTTTTTCGATATTCGTGAAATGCCGGGATTGAAGAAAAAGCCATCGACCTCCGAATTGCTGGATTGGATCAAGCTGCTCGTGGCGGAGGATATTCCGCCCGAGGCCCTGAAATCCGGAGATACCAACAAGCTGATTCCGCCGATGTATGGCGCTCTGCTCAAGAATGAACAGGACGTACATTTGTTTGAAAAGCTGGTGTTTCTCGCCAAACGAAATCGTTGATATCGAAACCCCAGCATTGGCGGGCTTTCCGGGACAAAAATGCCATGAACTCCGCACCAGCAGGCGTTCTACACATTTATGCTGATTGATTTCTTTCTGTCGCTGAAACAGCATGGCTTGCCGGTATCGGTAAAGGAATACCTGATGCTGTGTGAGGCGATGGAAAAGGGCGTAATCCACGGCAGTGTCGATGATTTTTACCATCTGTCGCGCATCTGTCTTGTGAAGGACGAAGCCAACTTTGATCGGTTCGACCGCGCATTCGCGGCCTACTTCAAAGGGGTGGAGTCGCTCGCTGCCGTGCTCCCTGCCGACATTCCGGAAGAATGGTTGAAGAAACTTGCCGAGCGTTTGCTGACCGAGGAAGAAAAAGCGCAGGTCGAAGCTTTGGGTGGCTGGGACAAATTGATGGAAACGCTGAAGCAACGCCTGGAAGAACAAAAGGGACGTCATCAGGGCGGCTCCAAGTGGATTGGTACTGCCGGCACGTCGCCATTCGGGGCCTACGGCTACAACCCCGAAGGCATTCGCATCGGTCAGGAAGGCTCACGCAATCGCAGCGCCGTGAAAGTGTGGGACAGGCGCGAATTCCGCGACTACGACGACAACGTCGAATTGGGTATTCGCAATATCCAGTTGGCGCTGCGGCGACTGCGGAAATTTGCCCGCGAAGGTGCCGAGGAAGAACTGGATATGGATGGCACCATCCGGTCTACTGCCAACAACGCGGGTTACCTTGAATTGAAGCTGGTGCCCGAGCGGCACAACAAGGTCAAAGTGCTGCTGTTTCTGGATATCGGTGGCTCCATGGATGACTACGTGCATCGCTGTGAAGAACTATTCTCGGCGTGCAAGACCGAGTTCAAGCATCTCGAATATTTTTACTTTCACAATTTCATTTACGAATCGATATGGCGCAACAATCGTTTGCGTCACAGCGAAAAATTTTCGACCTTCGATGTGTTGCACAAATATGGGAATGATTACAAATTGATCATCGTCGGCGACGCAACCATGAGCCCTTATGAAATTCTTCAACCTGGTGGCAGCGTGGAACACTGGAACGACGAGACCGGCATCATTTGGCTCAAGCGCCTGACGGATCTGTATCGGCGCGCAATCTGGATCAATCCAACCCCGGAAGCTCATTGGCCGTGGACGCAATCGATCAAGATGGTGCGCGAGTTGATGGAAGACCGGATGTTCCCGATGACCGTCAAAGGACTTGGGGAAGGCATGAAAGCACTGCGTTAAGGCCGTCCCGTCGCGGTCCGGACGTGCCGAAGTCGCGGGACATGAAGATTCAAGGTATGCCTAAACGGTCTACAATCCAACCAAAGCAAATTGATTGAGGGACTCATGCGAATCGCATTACTCGAAGACGATGTCGCTGTAGGTACGGCGATGCAACACTGGCTCGAAGCGGCGGGCCACGATGTTCACAATTTCACCTCGGGGAAGACAATTGTTCGCGAGGCTTCCCGCGAGAGCTTCGACCTTTTTATGCTCGATTGGCACGTGCCTGACCTTTCCGGGGAGGAGGTGCTGCGCTGGTTGCGCGAAAAGCAGCAGTCAACGGTGCCGGTGTTGTTTGCGACAAGCCGCGACTCCGAAGCCGACATCGTCGCGGCGCTGCAGGCGGGAGCAGATGACTACATGGTCAAGCCCGTTCGTCGGCTTGAATTGCTCGCGCGGGTGGATTCGCTATTGCGGCGCGCACGACCCAAACAGTCGGAAACCGAACCGATCTCTGTCGGGCCTTACTCGATTGATCTGGTTGATCGCGTGGTCACACTGCGCGGTACGCCGATTGAGATGACCGACAAGGAATATGACCTAACGGTTTTCCTGTTTCGCAATATTGGGCGCCTCACCTCACGCGGTCATATATCGGAAAGCGTTTGGGGCCGATCATCGGACGTCCAATCGCGAACCGTGGACACGCACGCGAGCCGGGTTCGCAAGAAACTCGAACTCGGGCCCGCGAATGGCGTACGCCTGACGCCGGTATATAACTTCGGTTATCGCCTTGAGAAGGTAAGCCTGCCGGACGATCCGCCCGCTTGAGTACGAAACGCGCAGGGCTCGCTCTGCGCTAAAGCTCTGAAACGTGATTTCCATCCGCGCTCCTTGAGGTAGTTAATTTGAGAAATTTGAGAACGATGGCCGGGGCAATTTGCCTTTTACTGGTCGCGTCATCTGCGTGGCCGGAAGAACCGCGTTTTTTTATTCATCATGCCCAGGCGGGCGACACGCTTCTCAAATTAGCCAACCGTTACCTCGTCAATCGCAACGATTGGCTGATTTTCCAGAAATTCAATACGATCAATAATCCAAAGGCGATTCCCCTCGGCACGCAGATAAAAATTCCTGTATCAGGCATGCGGCTTGATGCCTCGCCGGTAGAGGTCATCGCCACAACCGGCTCGGTTACCTCCAGCGCCGGTGCCGTCGCAACCGGTAGCAAGATTAACGAAGGCGACAAGCTGACGACCGGCGAAGGTGGATTTGTGACCATCAAACTCGCTGATGGCTCGATGCTAACGGTGCAACCGAAATCGAGCGTGCGCATGGAAACCGCGCGTCAGTTGGTGAATACAGGCGGCGTCACCGACACAGTGGTGAGGCTCGACAGTGGTCGGGTTGAAACCCGAGTCGCGAAGCAGAGAAATAGCGCAGCCCGTTATGAAATCCGCACCCCTACGTCGAACATGGGGGTGCGTGGCACCGTGTTTCGCGTCGGCGCGGACGAATCCGGCAAGCGAGGGCAAGGTGAGGTCGTGGAGGGACTGGTCGCGGTATCCGCATCATCCGCGCCCTCGGCGTCCAGCCCAAAAAGTAGTGAGGCGCTAGCGCTGGGGGCAGGGTTTGGCACGTTCGTCGAGGACGGGAAACCACCGTCTCCACCGATCGCACTTTTGTCGGCACCTGATGTTTCGACCCTGCCCGCACAAATTCAAAGCCCGGACGCGCGATTTACTTTCTCTGCCGTGCCTTCTGCGGTTTCCTATCGTGCGCATGTTGCGCATGATATTGCGTTCACCAATCTGATCGCGAACGCGTCCTCACCAACTCCTGATGTCGCATTTGTCAATTTGCCCGACGGCACGCTTTTTTTACGGGTGCGGGGTGTCGATATGAATGGGCTGGAGGGTATGGACGCCTCGCGTGCCTTCAGCGTGAAGGCGCGCCCCTTGCCCCCTGCACTCGCCGCGCCGATCGACAAGTCCCGGATACTGAGCAGCAAGGTCACTCTCCTGTGGCTGGCATCGGCAGACGCAGTTTCGTACCGTGTTCAATTAGCGTCCGACGACTCGTTTGCCAATCCTGCACTTGATGAGAAGGTCGCGTCAGGTGTCACGCTGACGCCGTCGATGACCGTGAAACCGGTGTCTTATTACTGGCGCGTCGCCAGCCTCAACGCGGAGGGCGAAACCGGACCCTGGAGTGCGACGCAAAGCTTCATCGGGGTCGCCGATGTGCCGATACTCAGAGCCAAGCGGGCTACAGGAATGATGCCTCTTGAAGTCGACGCCTCTTCCGCACCATCACATCAGGTGCAGATTGCGCGCGACGAACGATTTACCAACATTGCGTCCGACCGCACCATTTTGGGCAACAAGTTTGATCTGGGTAGTCTCGCCGCCAATGCCTACTATGTTCGTGTCCGCGCTGTTGCCGGTAGCGAAAAAATTGTCGGTCCATGGAGTGTGCCCCGTCTGCTCGAGGTGTACCCGTTTGGTGGAGGCTGGTGGCTTTCGGTATCGCACTCTCCGGCACCCGTGCCTGCCAACAGGTAAAAAGGGGCTCGTTCTTGGTAGTCGTCGCGCTGTTGCGCCATCCAGTGCTTCGAGAATGGCTACTGATTGGCCTGTTATTGGTTTTCGGAAGTATTTCCGCCCTGCATTGGGGGTGGTTTTTTCGCATGGACCAGACGCTCTACGACAACGCAATAGAGCTTATCCAGCGCCCGCCTCGTGAAGACATCGTCATTATCGGCATTGACGAAGAAAGCCTGCAGCAGATCGGTCGCTTCCCGTGGTCGCGAGCGGTATATGCGACGCTGATTGACAAGCTGACCACAGAGCGCGCCAAGGTCATCGGGTTCGATGTTGTCCTGACGGAACCGGATACGCGCGATCCGACTGCGGACCGCATCCTAGGCGAAGCCATACGCCGCAATGGTCGCGTCGTATTGCCGATAATCAAGAGCGTGGTCGATGGCGAAATGACCGGCGAAAAATTGCCGGCGCCCGTGTTTGCAAATGCAGCCGCCATGCTTGCCCAGATCGATACAGAATTGGATCCGGACGGTATTCTTCGCAGCACTTTTCTTCGTGCTGGCGGCGGCGTGGCACGCCACCCAAATCTTGCACTGGCGATGCTCGCGATGGCCGATCCAACGCGGTGGCCCCCGGAACGTCCATTGCCCGGAGAGGCAAATCCCCGTCAAGCCATTGCCGGACTGCATTGGGCACGTGATCACTTGTATCTCGTGCCATTCGCGGGTCCTCCGGGCCACTTCAAGCAGTTTTCTTATCTGGATGTGCTCCTTGGCAAATTTCCCGCCAACACCTTCGACGGCAAACTTGTTCTGGTGGGCCCAACCGCGTCGGGATTGCGCGACGAATACCCCACGCCGGTGTCCGGTCAGGCGAGCGCCATGCCGGGAATCGAGATTCACGCCAATATTTTGCAGGGACTTGCTGAAGGGTTCGATATTCGCCGTGCCAGCCCGGTGAGTACCGGTGCGATTGCGATTGCGCTGTTGTTGGGTGTGATGCTGGCCTATCTGTGGCTGAGCCCCCGACAATCACTGCTGCTGACTGCTGCGTTTGTCGGACTGGCGGTCGTCGGCTCAGCACTTGCCTTTAAATTTACCCATCTTTGGATATCACCTGTTGTTGCCGTGTTTGCGTTATTGCTCGCTTATCCGCTCTGGAGTTGGCGCAAGCTCGAAGCGACGCAGCGGTTTTTTGACGATGAACTTCTGCGTCTTGAACATGAACCCATCGTTGTTCCGCAAGAGTCCGCGCAACGCATCTCGCCGCAGGCGACGGGGCGACTGTTTGTGCCAGGTGTGATTGAACGCCGCATTGCAGCCCTGCAAGCGGCGACACAGCGCATGCGCAATTTGAATCGCTTCGTCTCGGATAGTCTCGAAAGCGTGCCGGAAGGCGTATTGGTCACCGATTCGACAGGGCGGGTATTGCTTGCCAACACGAGCGCGGATCGGCTGTTTGCGGCATTCGGCGGTGATATTGAAGCCGCGCAGGTACCGACGGCGTTAGAGGGCGCTGAACTATTCGCGTTGCTCGGCCTGCTGCGTCACGGTGAGTCTCGCTCCTGGCGTGAAATCTGGACACATGCGTTTGAGGAGGCAAGTCCCATTTCGCTGGAAGCGACGGGGCCAAAGGATCGTGAGTTTCTGGTGCAGATGGCACCATCTTTTTCAGCACGCGGCGTCCGCACCGGCTCGATTGTTACGCTGGTGGATGTCTCGCCGCTACGTGAATCTGAACGCCGCCGCGACGAGGCCCTGCGCTTCCTGTCACACGATATGCGTTCGCCGCAAGCGTCGATTCTTACGTTGCTGGAAATGCAACGCGCAGCGCCCGAGCTCATGCCCATCGAGCGTTTGGTGGAGCGCGTCGGCAAATATTCAAGACGCACGCTGAATCTTGCCGATGATTTTCTGCGACTTGCCAATGCCGAGCGCGTCAGGCCGCAGGACTTCACGCCGCTTGCGCTGCAGGAATTGATGCGCGATGCCGCAGAAGAGGCGTGGGCGCTGGCATCGGCAAAAAATATCACAATCACGGTACGCGACGATGCACCTGACGCGTGGGTGATGGGGGACAGGAATCTGTTGACCCGCGCTCTGATCAACCTGCTCTCGAACGCGATCAAATACAGCCCGTCGCAAACGCAGGTTTCGCTCACATTGCACCGTACCAATGGCAACTGGCGGCTCGACGTCAGCGATCAGGGCTACGGTATCGCGGCGACAGACATGTCGAGGCTGTTCCAGCGCTTTTCACGGTTGAAACACGAAGGGCAGCCGGAGGAAGACGGCATCGGCCTTGGTTTGGTATTTGTTAAAACGGTCATTGAACGACATCACGGCTCGATCAACGTATCGAGCAAGACAGCACAGGGGGAGAGCGGTACGACCTTTTCGGTGTGTCTGCCGGTGACTGGGGCACCGGTGGAATAGTGCGCGCTGCCCGCGTGGCAATCACGCCTACGCGACCCGCTGAAACGAATAAATTCCTTCCGCATCCAACGTGCGCTTCGCCCTGCCCGCGCGCCATAAAAAATGCAAATGCGCGATCGCTTCGCCAATGGCAAACACGAGTTGGTGTTCATCCAGGGGGCGGCGAAACAACACCGGCAAAATTTCCGCTGCGTGCTGTGGTGTTTCGATCGCGGCTTCCAGTTCGGCCAACCTCAGCGCATGATGCTCGCGCAGTTGTGCGAGGCGTTCGTGCAGGCCGGTGAAGACGCGGTCGTGCGACGGCAGCACGAGGGTATCTGCAGGCAGCGGCTCAAATTTTTCCATGCTATCGAGGAATTGCTTCAGCGGATTTGCTTCGGGCTGATTGCCCCAGACACCGACATTGGTGGTGATGCGCGGCAACACCTGGTCGCCCGAAATCAGGATATTGTCGCCGGCCGAAAATAGCGTGGCGTGCTCCGGCGCATGTCCGAACGCGGTAATCACGCGCCAGGTGCGCGCGCCGATCATGATTTCATCGTTTTCCATCATGCGGTAATAGCGCTTGGGCACCGTCGGCACGCCTCGCTTGTACGCACCCGAGCGGACTTTTTGCGCTTCGGCGAAATCCGGCCTCGCTTTGCCGAGGCCGTGCGCCAGAAATAGCCGCGCGGAATTGTCCCGATCAAAACCTGCCATATCTTCGGCTGCAGCATGTGCGGACAAATATTCTGATGTCGTCATCCAAATCGGAGCACCGGTTTTTTCATGCAGCCAGGCGGCGCAGCCGACGTGATCCGGATGGTAGTGAGTGACGATGATGCGCTTGACTGGTCTGCCGCCCATGATCCCGGCGAAATGACGATGCCATAGTTCGTGCGTGGCGGGTACGCCATAGCCGGTGTCGACGATGGTCCAACCCGGCCCATGTTCATCGGCGTCCTCCAGCAGCCACAGATTGATATGGTTGAGCGCGAATGGCAGCGGCATGCGAATCCAGTAAATACCGGGTGCGACGAGAATGGATTCACCCGCTGCGGGTGGCGTTTCGTGGGGATAGTTGATCATCGCTTGGTGTCGGAGTTGAAGGCGCGCAGGAACCGCGACGCAGTCGAGTTGCGTGAAAAGAACGGAGGCAGTTACTTGTGCGTAAAGGTAAACACGCCATCCCAATTTGCGCCTGGAGGTGCAACACGCAAGGCCGCAATGCGATCCATGTAGACGCCGTAGACCTTTCGTTTGGGATCGGCCTCTATCAGTTTGGTGAGCGATGCCTCGGCCTCATCCCATTTCTGCTGACGAAACCGGTCCAGCACGCGATGGAAGCGATCGATCTCATCGAGCAATTGATTGGCGACCTCACCTTTTTGGCCGATCGGCTCATAGATGGAAATCGGCTCCAGTTTCCCTTTCACGCGCACACGATCCAGTTCCCGGTAAATCACCCCCGGCACGGTGTTGACGATATTTTCCGATACGAGAATCCCGACGCCGTATTCCTTGGTCAGTCCTTCGAGCCGCGCCGCCAGATTCACTGCATCGCCCAGCACCGTATACGCGCGGCGGAAGGTCGAGCCCATGTCACCGACGTTCATCATGCCGCAGTTGAGCCCGACGCCAATTTCGAGTTTCGGCCAGCCGCGCTTGATGAACTCGGGGCCGATCTCCTTCACTTTTTTCTGCATTGCCAGGGCCGACTTGAGCGCGTGCTCGGCATGCTTTTCATCCTTCAGTGGCGCGCCCCAGAAGGCCATGATCGCATCGCCGATGTACTTATCGATCGTGCCGCGGTCTTCCTGAATGGAGACAGTCATGTGCGTGAGGTAGGCGTTCATCATTGCCGTCAACTCGGTCGGCGCGAGACCCTCGGAGATCGTTGTAAAACTGCGCACGTCCGAAAACAGCACCGTCATCTCACGGCTTTCACCCTTTGTCGTATAGGTGCCGGGATCCTTGGCCATTTCATCAACAAGTTCCTTGGGCACGTAGGTGCCGAAGATGCCGGTGATTTGCCGTCTGGAGCGTGCCTCGATAAAGAACCCGTAGGCCATGTTCAGCAGATACAGGGCCCCGACCAGCAACAGTGGCAGCGCCAACGGCAGCACATAGCCCTGATACCACCAGTACATATTGAATGCCGTCACGACCGCCAATGTGAGAACCACCGTGACGGTGGCAACGAGTGGGTTCATCTTCACCAGTGCGATGGCCAACGGCAGGCCGATCAGCAGGATCGCGATTGCCTTGATCGCGGTTTCGTAGGGCGGCTTTCGTTTCAGGTTATTGTCGAGGTAACCGGACAGCATGTTTGCATGCGTTTCCACACCGGGATAGACCTCGCCGACGGGTGTGCTCCGCAGGTCGTAGAGGCCGGCCGCAGACGTACCCACCAGAGCAATCTTTCCTTCAAGTTCGCCCTTGGTTAAATTGCCGCGGATCACATCCGTTGCCGAGATGTAGCGGAACATTGGATTCCGGCCGCGAAACGGGATCAGTGTGGAACCTTCGTCGTCCACCGGGATCGTTGTGCTGCGGAGTTCAACACTTTTGATTTTTGTACGTTTATCGCCTTCGTCGTCACGCAGAACGACCTTGATCGGTTCGTTATCGAGGTAGGCGCGGTAGATCGCCAGTGACAAAGACTCGTAATAGCCATCCTTGAATTTGATGAAGAGCGGAAGCCGTCGCGAGACACCATCGAAGTCGATCTGCGGCAGCACGTGTCCGGTCGCCGACGCAGCGTCCTGTAGTGTCTTCATGTTGCCGCTGTAGCCGTCAATTTCCACCGAAATGATCGACTTATTGTTGAACGTTGTCACCGAAAAAGCGGGTGGTGGAAGCACACCGAGTTCGAGTTTTTGCAGGCCGGCCCGCTCGTTGTTGCCAGCAAAAGACAGCACCACGGGATGCTTCTTGATGGTCTCTGCAAATTGTGCATCGTAATCCAGTGACGGCCGCAATTCGGCCAGCTTTTCCTGGAATTCCGTGCTCGTTTTGAAAGCGGTTTTCGCCAATACTTCCAGATTGGCCAAGCCGGAACTGGTATCTGCTTCCGTGAAGAAAACGTCAAAGCCGATGACCTTCACCTTGTAATTGTCAAACGCCTGCTTGACCAGGGCGGAAAGCTTGTCCCTCCCCCATGGCCAGCGGCCTTCAGCAGCGATACTCTTTTCATCGATGTCGATGATGACGATGCGCGGGTCAATTTTTTCCGGCATCGTCGACAGCAGCCGGGCATCGTAAGCCTGAAGCTCCAGACGCTGGAAAAATGACAAGGCACCTCTGTTATCAAGCGCGCTGTAGTACAACACGAACAGCAGCACGATGCCGACACCGAGACCCGCACGTATGAGGGAATTGATGGACGAAAAATATTTCGTCCAGAGTGCTTTGATCTTATCCATGGTTTGGGGCCGCTCCTCTATTTTTCATTTATGCGGAACAATCATTGATAGTGCGCGGCCGTTTGCCGTTCGTCTCTTAGCGCTGCCTGCCAAAGTTTACCCCAAAGACTTTCAGTCGTCGTGCGATTGCGGGCGGGATGATCAATGTAACTTCCATGTGAATAATAAATTGAAAGTCTATATTTGGCGCGGCGTTTCAGGCGTTTGTCTGCTGGGATGCGCGCCGGTGCTTGAGTTTGTCTCGTGCGCAACAAGCAAGCATGGAGACATGCCAATATTCAGCGGCAACGCAATACCGCATAATGCAAAAAAATAACGCGATCACCCAATGCCTTTATCCTGGAGCGAAATAAAAACCCGCGCAGTCGCCTTCTCCAAAAAATGGGAAGCCGAGTCTTCAGAACGCGCCGAAGCACAAAGTTTCTGGAACGATTTCTTCGCGATTTACGGCATTGACCGTCGCCGAGTTGCGATATTTGAGAAGCAGGTCAACCTCGCGCGCGTCGGCGAAAAAATCAAGCGCGGGCGCATTGACGCCTTCTGGAAGGGCGTGCTGCTGATTGAGCACAAGAGTATAGATCAGGACCTGGATCGCGCCTTCAGACAAGCTGCCGATTATTTCGAAGGCATCGCTGAACGCGACCTGCCTCGTTACATCCTCGTTTCTGATTTCGCACGCTTTCGGTTATTCGATCTTGAGGCGCCCGATGGTGAAAGCGGCGAAACCCACTTCAAATTGGCCGATCTGCACAAGCACATCAAGCGCTTCGGCTTCATTGCCGGCTACAAAGCCGTCGAGATCAAGCCGCAGGACCCGGTCAATATCAAGGCCGCCCTGCAAATGGGCAAGCTGCACGACCAACTCAAGGCCAGCGGATTTACCGGGCACCCACTGGAACACCTACTGGTACGTGTGCTGTTTTGTTTGTTTGCCGACGACACGGGCATCTTCCTGCCCGCGCAGGCGTTCCGTGCGTGGGTGGAGGAGCGCACACGCGAGGATGGGTCCGATCTCGGTGCGCAATTGGCACAGTTATTCCAGGTGCTGAAAACACCCGACGAAAAACGCGCCAACACGCTCGACGAGCAACTGCGCGCCTTCCCATACGTCAACGGCAAACTATTCGAAGAAACGCTGCCCATGGCAAGTTTCGACGTCAAGATGCGCGATACGCTGCTCGATTGCTGCGCGCTCGACTGGGGCGCGATTTCACCGGCCATTTTCGGCGCGCTGTTTCAAAGCATCATGGATGAAAAGGCGCGGCGAAATTTGGGTGCGCACTACACGTCCGAAGAAAATATCCTGAAGCTCATCAAGCCGCTTTTCCTTGACGAGCTGTGGGCCGAGTTCGCCAAAGTCAAAAGCAACAAGAACAAACTGTTCGAGTTTCACAAGAAATTACGCGAGCTGACGTTCTTCGACCCCGCCTGCGGCTGCGGAAATTTTCTCGTCATTACTTATCGCGAACTCAGACTGCTGGAAC
>JANYHZ010000072.1 GCA_025362135.1 Betaproteobacteria bacterium
CGATCGCGTATCCGATCCAGACCGGAATCTTCACGATATGGTCATTCACCAATTTGAAAACCAAACCCTGGGGAGAGCGCACGTAGCCAATGATTTCGCGAATCGGTTTCACCGTATTGTTCAGCTCCTCCGCTTTTTGCACCAAACCGTCGGCAACACAGGATTTGGATGTAACGGTATCCACGGCATCTCCATGCGGCGCAGCGAAACCGACCATATCCAGTTTTACGTCGGCGGCCGACCCGACTTTCAACTCAACTTTGGCAGGCTCAATACACAGCGGGAAACAATCGATTTCCGAAGCCGCCGTGTTCAGCGTAAGGCCGATACCGAGAACGATCAGAGATCCAATCATCAGTTTGCGTTTCATCGTGATGCGCTCCTTGAAGTTTGATGTACATGAACTTGCCGCCCTGGTCGATTCAACTTGGCTAGCGACTGAACGTGGACGCATTCTTGTCCGGCCACTGGCGATAATCAATACCAACGTCGTGTAGTATTGAATAACAATACCTATTGGATGCTGCGCCAATACAATGACGACCAAAGCCCACACCAACGCCCTGATTCGCGCGCTGAAAGCCACGCTGAAATCGCGCTCGCTCACCTATGACGATCTCGCCAAGCGACTGCGCCTGTCGCACGCCAGCGTGAAACGACTGTTCGCCGAAGAGTCCTTTACGTTGAAGCGAATTGAGGACATCTGCAATGTCCTTGAGATGGATTTTTTTGACCTTGCGCGACTCGCCCGCGGCGCAAGTGCGGACACCGATGAGATGACCACACCGCAAGAGCAAGCCCTGGCCGACGATGCGCGCCTGATGGGACTGTTTTATCTGGTGTTCAACGAATGGACGGTCGCCACCATTCTGGAAACGTATGACATCAACAAGGCTGAATGCACGAAACTCTTGTTGCAACTGGATAAACTGCGTCTCATCGAGCTGGGCGCCAACAATGGAGTGCGACTCAAGGTGCCAAAATCCTTGCGCCTGCAACGTGACGGCCCGATCCGGCGCTCGCATGGAAAATCTGTCCTCAATGATTTTCTGCAGGTCGAATTCGCCCAATTGGGCGGTTATTTCCGCTTCGAGTTTCGTGATTTGTCGCGCGCCTCAGTTGTCCATCTTGAGCGAAAGCTTGAACGCCTTGCACAGGAATTGCATGAACTGGCTGAGCTGGATAGTTATCTGCCGCCCGATCAACGGCAGACCATCGGCCTTGCACTGGGCATGCGGCCATGGACGATGTCGTGGGTGACGGGGCTGAAGAAAAAACGGACGGCTGACGAAAAATCAACGGCGAAAAATTAACTGCCGCTTCTCCTGGTCCGTAAAATAGCAATTCAAAAAACAATTGGAATTCCGCGTGTTTGCCTATTTCGAAAAACTCGTTAACCCCTATCCGGACGCGGCACCCGAGCCAACGCCGAAAAAATTTCTCGCGTTCCTGTGGGCCGCGTCAGAGGGGCTTCGTCCGTACTTGTTGTTCATGACACTTTGCACTGCGGCTATCGGCGTGTTTGAAGCATTTCTGTTCAGTATGCTGGGCCAGGTAGTGGATTGGCTTTCTAAAACAGAGCCCGCTGCACTTTGGACGACGCAGCGTGAACACCTCGCGTTGCTTGCGGCGATTCTCGTTGCCAGCCCCATCGTCGTCGCGTTACAGGCTTTGCTGAAACACCAGGCGATGGCGGGCAACTTTCCAATGCTGCTGCGCTGGAAATTTCATCGCCTGATGTTGAGCCAGAGCTTCAGTTTTTATCAGGATGAATTCGCCGGGCGCGTCGCCACCAAAGTCATGCAGACCGCACTCGCTGTGCGCGATGTGTGGATGATCGTCGCCGACATCCTCGTTTTTGTTGCGATCTATCTGGCGACGCTCATTTTGATCGTCGGCAGCTTCGATCTCTGGGTGGTGGTGCCTTTCATGGGCTGGCTGGTGCTCTATGCCTGTGCCGTCAGGTATTTTGTGCCGCGCCTGGGCAAGGTGGCGCAGCAGCAGGCCGACGCGCGCTCGCTGATGACCGGGCGCATCACGGACGCATACACAAACATCGCCACCGTAAAACTTTTTTCCCACACCAACCGCGAAGCGAACTACGTGCGTTCAGCGATGCAGGACTTCATGGCGACCGTCTACCGGCAGTGGCGCATGATCACCACATTTGAAGTCGTCAATCAACTATTGAGCGTATTGCTGATCGCCTCGACTTCCGGTGTCACGCTATGGCTGTGGATGCATGGAAAGATTGGCGTGGGTGCAGTCGCGGCAGCGACCGCGATGGCGCTGCGACTGAACGGCATTTCGCACTGGATCATGTGGGAATTCGCGGCCCTGTTCGAGCATATCGGCACCGTGCGCGATGGGATGACGATTCTTTCGAGGCCGCACACGGTGGTCGATGCAACAGACGCCAAGCCGCTGGCAGTCTCGCGCGGTGAAATTCGTTTCGACAATGTGAGCTTTGCGTATGGCGCAGCCGCCGACAAGAACGTCATCGACCAACTCAATCTGATCATCAACGCCGGTGAAAAAATCGGTCTGGTCGGTCGATCCGGCGCAGGCAAATCCACCATCGTCAATTTGCTGTTGCGCTTCTACGATATTGATGAAGGCCGCATCCTGATTGATGGGCAGGATATTGCGTATGTCACCCAGGACAGCCTGCGTACCCAGGTCGGTATGGTTACGCAGGACACGTCGCTGCTGCATCGCTCGGTACGCGAAAACATAATTTACGGTCGCCCTGATGCGAGCGACGCGGAAATGATCAAAGCCGCCAAGCGCGCCGAAGCACATGAATTCATCCTGCAACTCACCGACCCCGCCGGCCGACGCGGATACGATGCGCACGTGGGTGAGCGCGGCGTGAAGCTCTCCGGCGGCCAACGTCAGCGCATCGCGATTGCGCGAGTGAAACTCAAAGACGCACCGATATTGCTACTCGACGAAGCCACCAGCGCACTCGATTCTGAAGTAGAAGCGGCGATCCAGGCGAGCCTTTATAAACTGATGGAAGGCAAAACAGTGGTAGCCATTGCGCACCGGCTCTCGACCATTGCGGCGATGGATCGCTTGATCGTGCTCGATGAAGGCCGTGTGGTGGAAGAGGGTGATCATCAGCGCTTGCTTAAGCTTGATGGGCTGTATGCGCGGTTGTGGGCGCATCAGAGTGGGGGATTCCTGGGGGATGCGCTCGATGAAACCGAGGTAGTAAGCGTTGCGCGGATAGCTGAACGAGTTATGGCGACATAGGCTTTTTGAAGGCCCTTTGCATCCATGCCAGACACGGTATGGAGTAATGATTGGTACAAGACAACTGGCCTGTGAGTGACAGGTCAAGTTCAGATGAAAAGCCGGAAAATTGAATT
Organism: Betaproteobacteria bacterium; assembly: GCA_025362135.1. GTDB lineage: Bacteria > Pseudomonadota > Gammaproteobacteria > Burkholderiales > Usitatibacteraceae > UKL13-2. The sequence goes on from JANYHZ010000072.1 coordinate 3,375, forward strand.
TTGTCATCGAAGGGTGTCGGTGCGCATTTAAAATTACCCAGCTGTGCGCGTCCAGTTTTGGCCAAGTCGAGACTTCCACTCTCCACTATCTATAAGTCACACGTCACGTCACCCGATACGCCGGCATCTTCTTGCTAACGAACACAATCGCGATCACAGCGAGTGAAAACATCACGGTCGTGGCATCGAGTCTTTCACCCAGCACCGGCACCGCAAACAGCAGTGCCAGGAACGGCTGTACCAGTTGAACCTGGCTGACCCGAACTGTGCCGCCTAGTGCCAGGCCACGATACCAGGCAAAGAAGCCCAGCCACATCGAAAACAGTGTGACGTAAGCGAAGCCGCCCCATGCACTTGCGCGCACTGGCGTACTGGGCAAATTGACCAGCATGACCGGTAGCGTAAATGGCAGACTCATTACCAGCACCCAGCAGATCACTTGCTCGGCGCGCATTTGTGCGGACAGGCGGGCACCCGCGACGTAACCGATGGCCGCACTGAACACCGACAACAGGAGCAGGCCGTCGGCAGCACTCAAGTGTCCGCTTCCCCGGTACGCGGCAAACGCGAGTACCAGCACGCAGCCCAGCACGGCGCAGATCCAGAAGCTCAGCGACGGGCGCTGCCGAAATGCCAGGGCCGCCACCGCAGCGGTCGCCAGGGGAAGCACACCCGAAATAACCGCTGCATGCATCGCGTCAACGTGGCGCAGCGCCAGACTCAAGAAAAGCGGAAAGCCGACGACGGTGCCCAGTGCGCAAATCGCAAAGGCGGGCAATTGCCTGAGTTGTGGGCGCGACGGATTGGTCGCCAGGAGATATACGACGCTCAGCAGTCCCGCCAATGCCGCGCGTCCGGCGGTGACAAACACCGGTGGCAATTGCGGATCGCTGGCCGGGCCAACGGCGAGGCGCGTCATGGGCAGCGTCATCGCAAAGATGACGACACCCAGCAGGCCAAGCCAGAGGCCGCGTCGTTCGTCGTGTGGGTTCGCTTGTTTCATTTGCTCATCCATTTTAGTGGAGGCTTGATCAACGGACTCTACCCTTGGTCGCTTTGCGGCTTTGGCGGCGCAAATATTTTTTCCAAACTATTTATCGAAGATCCCAATTTGGCGCGACTGTCGGGCTGAAATGCGCCAAACTCCGCGCCAGTGCTTGTGTTTAGCCTTTTACATCCAGCTTCCGTCGCGGCTGCGGTTACAATGCCGCATGTCAGAAAACGCGACTCCGTACGAACGCCTCACACCCGATGTGATTCTTGATGCGACAGAAAGCACCGGCTTTCTTGCCGACGGGCGCATGCTGGCGTTGAACAGCTACGAGAACAGGGTTTATCAGATCGGGATTGAAGAAGCCACGCCTCTCATTGCCAAGTTTTATCGCCCTGGTCGTTGGAACATTGATCAAATCCTAGAAGAACACGCCTTCACACATGAGCTAGCCGATCGCGAAATCCCGGTTGTACCGCCGCTGATCATCGGAGGCAAAACGCTGTTTGAATTCGCCGGTTACCACTTCAGTCTTTCGCCAAGACGCGGCGGGCGGGCACCCGAGCTGGATAACCCTGACGTGCTGGAATGGATGGGGCGTTTCCTGGGGCGCATTCATGGCGTTGGTGCGATCCGGCCGTTTGCGCATCGGCCCGTGCTCGACGTCGCCGGTTTCGGCGATCAGCCGCGCGATTGGCTATTGCGGCACGACTTCATCCCTGCGGATTTGCGCGAGACGTGGATGAGCGTGATCGATCAGGCGCTGACGGGCGTGCGCACCTGTTACGCCCACGCCGGCCAGATTCGAAACATTCGACTGCATGGTGACTGCCATGTCGGTAATGTGCTCTACACCGATGACGGCCCGCACTTCGTCGATTTCGACGATTGCCGAACAGGGCCGGCGATGCAGGATCTGTGGATGCTGCTGTCCGGTTCGCGGGAGGAAATGACGCGGCAGTTGCGCGACGTTCTCGAAGGCTATGAAGAATTCGCCGACTTCGACCGGCGTGAATTGCACCTGCTCGAAGCGCTGCGCACGTTGCGCCTGATCCATTATTCGGCGTGGCTTGCGCAGCGCTGGGACGATCCGGCATTTCCGCTGGCCTTTCCGTGGTTCAACACGCAGCGCTACTGGCAGGATCGGATTCTGGAACTGCGTGAGCAGGTGTCGGCGATGGAGGAGGGAGTATTGCCATTGTGAGTGCGCCACGTATCGGCTTCTGGATGCTGTTCGACAGGAGTCGCGGTGAAAAATCTACCCAAGCGTACTGGTACGAGGATCGTTAGGCATCGTTGCACTTGGTACCTGATTGAAGCGCAGCGTAATGCGGAACCATCGCCGCAGCACTGCGTTCAAGGATCCCGGAATCCGCTGCGCTGCTTCCAGCCTACTGTGAGTCTGGTCGTATCACATCGCCTCAATAAATTTCGGGCTCATCAACGCCGCTTCCGAGCGATCATGCGGCTCTTTATGCGCCATGAGGCCTTGCACAATTTCCAGCGCGGTCTGATTGCACGGTGCCAGCTCCGCATCGCTCGTGGCGATCGGTGTCACACGTGACCCCCAGCGAATGAGATGTGCGGACATCGTGAGCCCCGCGCCAAAAGCCGGAATCAGCAACAGGCAACCGGGCTTCACGCGGCCTTCCTCAATTGCCTCCACCAATGCCACCGGTGCGGTGGCGGCACTCATGTTGCCGTACTTTTGGACCGTTAGAAATACTTTGTCCATCGTCGCGCCGGCGCGCTTGGTGACGGCTTCGATAATGCGCAGGTTGGCCTGGTGCGGCACGATCACCTCTATATCATCGATCGTCACCCCCGCCTGCTTCATCACGTCAAGACTGCCGTCGCTCATGCCGGTGACGGCTTTCTTGAAAATCTCCTGCCCGTCAAAATCCCAGCGCGTATCGCCCTGGTG
>JANYHZ010000098.1 GCA_025362135.1 Betaproteobacteria bacterium
TGATTGTGCGTTTCACCTCGGCCGCATCCCCCAGGTGTCCAAACCAAAAGGTTGACTCTGCCGCATGCTCGTGGGCAATCGCGAGTATCGGGGAAGTTGCGATGATCGCCGCCACCCACCAAGCTTTAACGCGTAATTTCAAGACAAATGCTCCTAAAGTGACGGAAAATCAGCTACAGAGGGGGGAGGCTCCGGGTCGAGCATCGCGCACCAGCTAACCCCTGCATGAGCCTTTTAACCGACATATACGCATCGCCCGGCGTTACCCCTCTTAAAGAGGGTTAGGAAAACGCCGTGCGTAAAGGGATATATGACCACCAGCGAGAACACCATGATCGACGAAGATTTGCGCAAGTTGAGCAACGCAGGATTAGATCGCACGCTCGACGGCCTAGAATCCGATATTTGGCGCAGGTTGTCGGTGCGCAGTAGAACCCGCGCTGCGGCGCGCAAAAGAGTCTCTCTGCAGAGTGTCTTGATGCTGGTCGGTCTCGTGGGCAGCGTCGCAGGAGGCATCAACGCAGCGCGTCTGGCCCCCGCGGCGCACGGCCGGGCCGTGCTTGCTTTCGGATCGGATCTAGCCCCGTCCAGCTTGCTGCTTGGTAAAGATCCGTGAGCGCCTCACGCACCTCCATCACCTTCATTGTGTTAACGCTGCTGACCGCCGTGGTGGGCGGCTGGGTGGGGGTCAATTACGGATTGCGCCAAGCGCGGGTGCCACAGCAGCTCGACCAGTTATTACACAGCGGACTGCATTTATCGACTGCTCAAGATGAGCAACTCGCCACGCTTGAAGCGGACTTTGCAACAAAACGCGCGACATTCGAGGGCGAGATGCGCGCGGCCAACCGGGATATTGCCCGTGCCATCACCGTGCGGCACCAATATGATGAGGATGCCCAAGCGGCCATCGAGCGTCTCCATCGGGCGATGATCGGACTGCAGAAAGCAACCGTGCAGCATGTCATCGCCATGCGGGCGTTACTGTCGACCGATCAAGTCGAGCAATTCGATCGGACAGTCGACCAGGCTCTAGCCGTCACTCCACCGTGACGTTGCCTGCGCCGGCGCCCACCGATGAAACCCTTGCAGCGCGGGCTCAGCAAGGCGATCACCAGGCCTTCGATATGCTCATCGGCCGGCACAAGGAATTCCTCTATCGTCTCGTGCGCCGTTATATCGGGAATTCCGATGATGCGTACGATCTGCTGCAAGAGACGTTCATTGCAGCCTGGGAGAATTTGCAGCGCTATGACGCGCAGCGATCGTTTATCGCATGGGCAAGAACAATCGCACTCAACAAATGCCGCGACTTCAGCCGCCGCCAGCGATTTCGGCGCTGGGTCAAGCAACTCGTCGCCGTCGAGCCCTCGACGGAGCCGGTGTCGCCGGAAACCGAAGCAGGTCTGGCAGAAGGAACATTGGTGGAGGACGATCGTTTGCGTCGCTTAGATGACGCGATTGCAATGCTCCCCGCGCTCTACAAAGAGCCTTTGCTGCTCGCGACTATCGGCGGCCTCTCGCAACAAGCCACGGCTGCTGCTTTGAAAACCACGCCGAAAGCCATCGAAATGCGCTTACGACGCGCGCGACAGCAGCTTTCTAGTCTTTTAGACCCAGCCCGAGAGAGCCACGCAGGATCGCTGCCAAGCAAAGAGAAAAGGTTCACGCGATGACGCCGTACCGACAGGGCCGATCGTTTGGGAGGCGACGGGCGCCCGTGACTCGCAGCCATATTGCGGCGCGCGCCCCATTGAGGGAGATTCCCATGTCAAACCGGCAGCAGTCCTGGCCTGGACATTACCCGATCACGTTGTACGCGTTGGAAGCCATATCGAAAAAGTGGTCCGACAACCCTGCCGCTGAGATACCTCGCTCGGAAAGGGTCCTCATGTCGCGTGCGCATTCAGGGCCGCCGTAGCTATGGACACGCTCAGCGATTTCTTCAGCGGCGAGATGATTCACCAACTGCAGCCGCCGACCGCGCGGTCGCGAAGGCATTTTACCTGGCTAGGCCATGTGGAGTGTGAACGGGCGCCGAAGATTGATTTCGACCGTCGTGCGTGCCGAAACAATAAGTTGCGACGCCGGTCGGCGTCCAATCAGCTCGCCGGTTCACACCGCACGTGGATCCTCCGTCCTTCGGCATGGATGCTCAGCAAAAGCCCGATCCCTCTCGGACCGGGCTCAGGCACTACATGTCTTTGTCCACGCCGTCTTTATTCATCATGTCCATATCCTTGTCCATGGCGCCCATGTCCATGCCCATTTTCGCCTTATCCATACCCATGGTGCTACCGCTTTTCTCCATTTTCATACCTTTCTGTTCCATGCGCTTTCCCATCTCCTGCATGTGCTTGGCCATCTCCTCCATGAGCTTGCCCATGTCGTGAGTATCCTGTTCTTTGACGGGCGCTTCCGTCGTGCCTGGAGTGGGTGTCGTGCTGGTTTTAGGCTCTGCTTTCTGCAGTTTCGCAACTTGGGCACGTAGCGCCCGTATCTGCGCTTGAAGTTGCGCGTTGGTGGCCGTGCCGTCTGCTGTGCTTTGCGTCGCCGCAGGCGGCATCGGGTCTGTGGATTGGGCGGTCGCTTCCGTAGCGGCGAACCCCAACATAAGGATGGTTAACGCAGTTGCTGCGCGCGCTCCCGCGGTGGCAATCAATCTGTGTCGCATTGAGGTTTGCATTGTAGTAGCTCCAAAGTGTAGGTGTCAGTTTAAAATCGGGGCAGAGATTTGCTGGGCGACCCGAAACCGCCGGCTTGACGATTTGATGCAGTTCATCGTTTGCGAAAAGCGCGAAAGGTTGTCTCTAGTCATCACATATCTACCCACCCGAACGGGTATGCAAGAAACGTATCCTGGTGTACGTAGCGAGTATCAGTCCACAGCGCTCTCTTTGGTATATGTGGATACACTTACCGACCTTCGGTCTCTCGCGGAGATACCACACGTCAACGGCACACGCTTTGGCACCGCGAGGCTACGAACCAGCAGCAGTTTATGATTGTGACAATTATCCCAACGAAATATCGGCACAGCCCGCGAGCAGGAGGACGGTGAACAGCATCCAAGTGTCTGTTCCTGTCGAGCTCGCGCTATGGCTCATACTGCTTGTCGCGCCATGCGGCGCGACCCACCGTGCAGCGCTAGTAGCTTTGTAATTCAGTGGTGCCGTGAAATAAGCAATCACCTCGTCGACTGATGTCGAATGCGCTCGACAAACCGGGTAGCGGTTCCTAGAACTATCTCGATGCGAGCACCGCGCCGCTCGCTCACCACGAGACGCCTTGTGTCATCACGAGCGTGTCCGCGGGTCACCGTAAGGGGCAGCACGCTTCATCTTGAAAGACCTACGGGCTGACCTCTTTAGCGATTTTACGGTGACCCGCCGCAAGGGCCCGATCTTCCTCCGCTGCCGTTTTGAGGCTCGCCGCCACGCTATCACAGTGCTTCGCTTGCGAGGCTTGCCAGGGCTTTCCACCCGGGACCCCATAAGTTTCGGCTAAATTCTTGTGCATCGCGGCCTTCTTCTCAAATCCCATGGCTTCCGCTTCATAGCTTTTGGCGATGGCCTCATGATCCGCCGCCGTTTTGGCTGCCCCGATCCAGGACGGTTCAATCCCGCGCGCATCACCCGCCCACGCTCCACCCGCCAGCGCTAACACCGCAAGGCTCGCACTCAACATGACGACTAACGGCTTCATACTCAACCCTCCTATTTACGGACGCATGGTGCGACTTATTTCGAAAACGATCTTACCCACATGGGCTTGCTGAAACAATTGCGGATTCTACGTACCTGCGTGCGAACGCCACCTCCGCGAATTCATACACATCATCGATGCCCCAAGACTCAAGCGCCTAAGCATCTGACCATTCGCAGCAATTGAAACTCGATCGGCTACACCGCAGAACTTAGCTCTAAGTATAAACCCTACTAAAGTAGCGGTACCTACAGCTATCCGTTCCTGGCAAAACGCCTAGGATGGTTGCGTCTAATTCTTGGCGATGGGTGTGGTCGCAGTCTGAGCAGGTGAAATCGATATCGCGGTGCAACGTAGGGGAGTTACCATGAAGGATAGTTGGCAATGGCCACTAGCGATCGACGGTCGGGGCCGCAGGCAATTTTTGGGCAATGGCTCGGAGGCTGATAATCGAGCTGGAGCCGAAACTTGTGTACGTCCCTACGTTCGCGCCGCCTCGGCGTTCTCAGTGGGAAGGGGGCACCGCCATTTCGCGCCCTTCTCGACTGCATTGGCGCAAGGCGGTGTTCCAGACAGGCATGCAAGTACGCGTGAGCATTTTGATGCGGCGCGGGGCAATGTCAACATTGCACTGTGGAAGGCGTATCTGCCGGAGGACTGCGTTTCAGCGATGATTAAGAACGGCTGGCACTTAACCGTCTAATGATGATGCAAGTAGGGTTACCCCGGTAAAATCCTGCGACGCCGGCAGGCGGCGCGTCGGGATGACGTTACACTGCAGCGCGCGCTCACTTAGTAAAGCGCCAAGGTGACCCCGCTCTGCGCGGCCGGTAGGTTGCCAGTCCAGAGAGGGCGGAGCCAGCGTGTAGCAATTCATTGCCATCGCGCATACGGCACAGCAGCAGGTGGCCAATCAGCGGGCATCGCGATTCTCCGCGAATGCGCTCTATTTATTCGCACAAAATTGACAGCCCAGCTTCCTCGCGATTCCGCAAAAGAAACGCTTGTTCTCTGTCGGACAGAACTCTCTACCCTGGGCTACAGGTTGCGTACGTGCATGGATCCGATCGTGGGTTGGTGAAATTGACAGCGGCTCGCCTGTCTCGTTATGGTTGCCTGCGATTCCCCCGTCGTCGCTGCAATTGTTGGCAATGTCCGCCTTGGCGCGATTGCGATAGAAGATCACCGGTTGCGCCGTTGTCTCAGACTCTTCAAACTCCTCTCCGATGATCGAGCCGGGTTTTCGCCCGTCGGGCTGATCAGCTTGCAACATAGTCATGTTTGTTAACTCATTTCGGGTTGATGGATGCGCGGTCGCGACTACAACTGCATCATTTTTTTAGACTGGTTGAGGATAAGGGCGACTAACAGAACTACGATAAGGACGCCGATTGGCCCCATGGTAAGGAACGCGAGAAAATAGGACTTTCAGACTGCTTATGTTAAATGACCGCCTCGTATGATTGTCGTCTGATAGCGTCGCTGTCCCAAAATCACACGGATCGGCATCATGGACGAAGCGCAGCGTGACTCGCGGATTGTCTACCCACGGTTGCCGGAGATTCTGACCGAAGGCGATCTCGTGCGCTTGTTCACGTTGACCGGCGCAGAACGGCAGTGGGCGTTGACCGTCACTCGGCCAGGCCAGTCGACGATTGCGTTGTTGACCCATCTCAAAGTCTTCCAAGCCATCGGTCGATTTCTGCTGATATCGGAGCTGCCGCGGGCCGGGATATCGTGTGTTGCGAAACAGCTCTATCTACCGGACACCACCGCGTTGACCAATGACCGACGGACCCTGTATCGCCACCATCGTGCAATTCGGGACTATTTGAAAATCACGCCGTGGGGCGCAAAGGCTCGAGCTGTGGCCGCCGCAGCCATCGCGCAAACCGCTGAAGGCAGGATCGATCCAGCGGATTTAATCAACGCCGCGATCGATGCGTTGATCCGCGAGCGCTGTGAACTGCCGCTGCTGTGGACGTTACGAAGACTGGCCGGCACCGCGCACCGGCTCGTCAACGCGGCGCAATGGCAGCAGGTCTATGAACGCCTCAGCGCCGCCGACATCGAAGGTCTGGACGTCCTGCTGGCCTCGAACAAGGAAACGGAAGAATCGCCGTTCGCTGTGATGTGCCGAGGTGCGGGCAAGCCGACGTGCGATAATCTAAAAGGATTGATTGCGCACTATCACTGGCTGGAAACCTTGGTGGATCCCATACCGCCATTGGCACCGATCGCCGAGGCCAAAGTCACGCAGTGGGCCAACGAAGCAGAGCGTTTGAAGGCTCGGGAACTGCGCGAATATGTGCCGACCCGCCGCTATACACTCCTTCTCGCAGCCCTGCGCGCCGCCCGCGGCCGGCTGCTGGATGAGTTGGCGGTGATGCTGATCAAATTCAGCGGCAAGATTGTGTGGCGAAGTGAACAGCATGCCGAGGAGAGCCAAGGCAACCATCGCG
>JANYHZ010000102.1 GCA_025362135.1 Betaproteobacteria bacterium
CCAGCGCGCCCAGCGCCACTTATGCGCCGCCTGCAGGTCTCGACTTTGGGATGCGGACGGTCGGTGTCGTCTCCCCTTCCATGCAGGGTACCTTCACCAATACCTCGCCTGTGTCGCTAGTGGTCAGTAGTGTTTCCTTTAATGGCGGTGGTGCGGGCTTCAGCGTGCTCGGATCGAGTCAGTGCCTGACGCCGACGCTGATATTGACGCCCGGCGGCTCGTGCACATTTGATATTACCTCGCAGCCGAACGCGCTCGGCGTGCTGACCGATTCGGTATATGTATCGACATCGCCCGCCAACGCAGCGGTGCCACCCGCGCTGCCGCTGACCGTAACGGGAATTGCGCCGCCACCAATTGTGGCAATCGTGACGAACACCGCCGATAGCGGGCCAGGTTCGCTGCGGCAGGCGATTACAGATGCCAATGCTGGCGGTTCCTGCGCCCCTACGGCGACGATCAACTTCAATATTCCGGGTGGGGGCTTGAAGGTCATTACACCCTCTTCGCCATTACCCACTTTGTTATGCCCCAACACCACCATTGACGGCTATACGCAACCCGGCGCGTCCGCAAATACGCTTGGATCCGGCAATAACGCCTCCCTACTCGTTGCGTTGGACGGAACGTTCATGACACCGCCGGCACCCGGATTGGCGCTGAACGGCAACAACATTCTGGTGCGTGGACTGGCGATCTATAAATTCATCGGGCAACCCGGCGTGAATATTCAAGGTGGTGCCGGTGTGAAGATCGTGGGTAACTTCATAGGTACCGACGCATTGGGCACTTCGGCCGCAGCAAACGGTACCGGAATTGGGATGTCATCGGGAACGTTCGCGGTCATCGGCAACACAACGCCCGCGGGTCGAAACGTGATTTCCGGAAACACCGGTAACGGCATCGCGCTCACCAGTGCAAGCGGGCCCACGGGTACGCAAATCCGCAACAATCACATCGGCACCGATAAAACCGGCGCAACGGCGCTGCCTAACGGAGGCAATGGCATTTTGCTGGCGGTTGCCAATACTGAAGTGGACGGCAATTTCATCCGGTTTAACCTTGGACACGGCGTAGAGGTGAGCGGGTTTGCTGCTGGTGCCGAAGATATCCATGACAACGACATCCTCGCCAACACCGGCAACGGCATTTATCTTCCCGGGAGCGAATGTACCCCTGTGGGCGTGTCGATCCGGCGAAACAATGTCGGTTTTCAATCCAGTCTGGGTATTGATCTGGGCGATTTACTCGGCGGGGCCGGACGTGACACCAATCTGGTGGTCAATAGCTGCTATCACGGGAACGGGGGTCAGAACTATCCCGTCATTACCAGCCTCACCCATGCATGGAATGGCGCGGTCGCAACCTCCACCATCAATGCAACGCTCAATTCTGGGGTGAGTACGCCCTACACCATTGACCTTTTTAATAACATGGGCTCTGTCGATTCCGGGAACCGTGGCGTGGCCGCGAAATACGTTTCTTCGCTGACCACACCCGCAACCGATGCGACGGGTTTTGTCTCGTTTCAAATGGTCACGACTGGCTTGCCGGTGTATCACCCGACCATGACCGCAACGACGTCTGCTGGGCCATCGGGAAGCACCTCCGAGATTTCGGTGCAAGCGATAACCCCCCTGGTGTATACGTCAACGTATTCGAATTTTTCGATTGTGGCAGGGGGTAGCCAATCGCAAACGTTTACGTTCCTCAACGCGGATAGCGTGGCCGTGACGGTACCGGTGCCAACCACTACCGTTTCTTCCGGCTTCACCGTCAGCTCGAGCAACTGCGCGTCTGTCCCTTCCGGCGGAACGTGCCAGGTGGTGGTGACGTATAGCCGGTTGGCGCCGACCACGGATGTGGCAACCCTCACGATCGGCCCGGTCTTGTCCGCATCGGCACCGTTCCTGCCAGTAATATCTCAACCGTCGGTTACGTATACTTGGGCGCTGTCTGGCGTCGCGACCGCGCCTCTGGTGACCGTGTCGCCGACTTCGCTTACCTTCGCCTCAACTGCACAAGGCACGCAATCGCTGCCGCAAACGGTGACCGTTACCAATGCCGATACGGGCGCGATCGCGCTGGGTGCCCCCAGCGCATCGCCGGCGGAATTTTTCATCGCGGCGACCACGTGCGGAGCGAGCCTGCCCGCCGCGAGTAGTTGCACTATCACCGTGAAACTTAGCCCATTCCCCGCGTCCACTCCAGGTGGAACCTCTGGCGGCCTCAGTCTCACAGCCGCAGCGGGCTCGTTGTTCGTTGGTCTCTCCGGGACTGTCGCGGTCTATGCCGGGACGGCTTCACCCTCGCCTGCGTCATTCCCGAATACGACGGTACTGACCAATTCGGCGCCGCAAACCGTGACCTTCACCAACAGTTCAACGGGCACGGTAAATATCGTTGCTGTCGATTTGACTGGTACTGATACGGTTGATTTTCAAGTGATGTCCACCACCTGCGCGGGTATCGTTGCCAGTTTGGCAACCTGTACGGCTGCGGTACGATTTTCTCCGCTATCACTCGGCGCGAAGACGGCCAATGTGCGGTTCAATAGTGGCGGGTCGGCGACCCTGGGCATTCTCACGGGCACCAGTATTCTAGCTGCGCCGCTCATCACCAGTCCCGCGGCCGCAGGCGGCGTCACCGGCAGTCCCTTCACCTATGCCATTACCGCGACCAATTCACCGACGAGCTTTAGCGCGGTCGGCCTGCCGACAGGACTCACCGTCAACACCAGCACCGGCTTGATTTCCGGCACGCCGTCTGTCACTGGCCCCTTTACTGCGACGATCACGGCGACCAATGCCGGCGGCACGGGCAGTCAGACGCTAGTCATTACCATCACCGCCGCCACTGTCGCCCCCACCATCACCAGCACCGCCCCCGTTAGCGGCGCTGTCGGCACGATCTACAGCCACACCTTCACGGCGACCGGCACCAGCCCCATCACCTGGAGCATCGCCACCGGCACGCTACCGACCGGCCTTACGCTAAACGGTGTCCTCGGCATATTGAGCGGCACACCCACTGCCGCCGGCTCATTCGCCTTCACCATCCAGGCCGCCAACGGCACCGCCCCCAACGCCACCCAGACCAACACCATCGTGATCAATCCGGCGACTCCTGTCATCACCAGTCCCACCACGGCCAGCGGTGTGGTCGGTTCTGCCTTCACCTATGCCATTACCGCGACCAATTCACCTACGAGCTTTGGTGCCACCGGCCTGCCCGCTGGGCTGACAGTCAATACCGGCAGCGGCATCATCTCAGGCACCCCATCGGTAACCGGTACCTTCGCCGCCACCATCACCGCCACCAACGCCGGTGGCACCGGCAGCCAAGCGCTCACCATCACCATCACCGCCGCCACCGTCGCCCCCACTATCACCAGCACCGCACCGCCCGGCGGCACCGTCGGTGCGGCTTATAGCCGCACCTTCACGGCCACCGGCACCACTCCCATCACCTGGACGATTGTCACCGGCACGCTGCCCACCGGCCTCACCCTCAACGCTGCAAGCGGCATATTGAGCGGTACGCCAACGACGGCAGGATCCTTCGGCTTCACCATCCAGGCCGCCAACGGCACCGCACCCAACGCCACCCAGACCAACACCATCGTGATCAATCCGGCGACTCCTGTCATCGCCAGTCCCACCACGGCCAGCGGTGTGGTCGGTTCTGCCTTCACCTATTCAATTACTGCCACCAACACACCCACGAGCTTTGGCGCGACCGGCCTGCCCGCAGGGCTCTCGGTCAATACCGTTACCGGTTTGATCTCTGGCGCTCCCTCGGCATCCGGCACCTTCAGTGCCACCCTCACCGCCACCAATGCCGGCGGCACCGGAAGCCGGGCGCTCACCATTACCATTACCGCCCTCACCATCCCCACCATCACCTTTGCAACCACCCCCACCTCGATCATCGCAGGCGGCAACACGGTTGGCACCATGACCATCACCAACAGCAACGCCACCCCGCTCACGGCCAACCCCTTCACCTTCTTTTACCTGGCCGGACTGGTCAACGCGGCAGTACCCAACGCCACCTCCACCTGTAGCGGCGCCAGCATCACCGCCTCCCCCGGCGGCGGCAGCTACAGCCAGAGCACCAGCTTCAACATCCCCGCATCGGGCTCCTGCACCTTCACCTCCACCGTCACCACCGGCACCCCCGGCACCTACACCGGTGCCATCCCCGCCGGACTCATCGTCACTGGGGCTGGCAGCAGTGCCGCCTCCAACAGCGTCACCCT
>JANYHZ010000138.1 GCA_025362135.1 Betaproteobacteria bacterium
GTTCGCGCTTCAGCAGTTTATTGCCTCGCGTGTGTCACATCTATACGAAATCCTCAGCAATCGCCTCGGAATTCCGAATCTCGGAGGTACTTCATGACTGCTTTACGTTCCGTTAACGATTTCGAGTTTCCAAGGCGGCGCGACGGAGTGCGTGGCGAGTGGGCACCCCTCTACCTAGAGCCAGTTCTCGGATCTGGCGAGCGGATATGTATTGGCGTAGCGGCCGTGAATGGGAATGCGTCCCTTGTTGTGCCAGTCGTAGCTTTAGATCGTCTTGATTGCCTCTATGGCAAAGGTATTGATGCCATCATGCTGGCATCTAGTATTGCTCTTGATTACACGCGGGATATTCTCGGAAAGTACGGCGCCGCTGCGTTACAGAACTGGAATGCACCATTAGACGGAGTTTATTTGGGCCCTGCAGTTCGATCGGAGGCCGACTCGATTGAAGATATTGCGCGTACCGGACTAACAGCGTCCTCGTCGCTTGTGGAGAAATTAATCGATGCGGAAGACGAGAGTGAAGGTCGCGGCGCAGGGCTCACAACTCAGCATGTTTGAAACTCCAAAACGGTGAAATCCGTTTACGATTTCAGTGGTCGCTGGGTAAACTATTTAACGAAACACATCTGATGCAAACAGACGAAGAATTCTTCACTCAGGCGGCAATTGAAGCACACCGACTAGGGAAACGCTGATTTAATCGCCTCCTGGTGCGAAAAGAAAAGCCAAGGATGAGTGACTTTGCTAAAGTGAGGGGATGAAGCAGCAGATGAGTTTCGCAGAGTCTGAGTATGCCGGGAAAAAGAAGGTGACCAAGCGGGAGCGTTTCCTTGGGGAGATGGAGCGGGTGGTGCCTTGGGCGCGGTTGTGTGCGGTGATCGCGCCGCACTATCCGCAGGGGCGGCGCGGCCGGCCACCGATCGGCATCGAGCGGATGCTGCGCATCTATTTCCTCCAGCAGTGGTATGCGCTGGCCGACGAGGCGCTCGAAGATGCGCTCTATGACAGCCAGGCGATGCGCACCTTTGCCGGGATCGATCTGAGTGTGGAAGCGGTGCCCGACGCCACCACGCTGCTCCACTTCCGACACCTGCTCGAAGCGCACGATCTGACCCGGCGGATCTTTGGGGAAGTCACTGCATTGCTCAGCGAGCGCAAGCTGCTCATGAGGGAAGGCACCATGGTGGATGCCACCATCATCGCGGCACCTTCCTCGACCAAGAACGCGCGCCAGGAGCGCGATCCGGAAATGCACCAGACCAAGAAGGGCCACCAATGGTATTTCGGGATGAAGGCGCACATCGGAGTGGATGCGCAGTCGGGGCTGGTGCATAGCGTGGCTGGCACCGCGGCGAACGTGGCGGACATCGCGCAGGCCCATGCCTTGCTGCATGGCGGGGAGAAACAAGCCTACGCCGACGCGGGCTATCTGGGCGTGGAGAAGCGCGCGGAGATCACCGCCAGTGCGCCGGGGGTGGAGTGGCACGTGGCGGCCAAGCGCGGCAAAGTCAAAGCGATGGCGGATGGCTTGCTCAAGGAACTGACCGTGCAGCTTGAGCGGGTGAAGGCGCAGGTGCGGGCGCGGGTCGAACATCCCTTTCACATCCTCAAGAACATCTTCCGTCACCGCAAGGCGCGCTACCGCGGACTGACCAAGAACACCGCCCAACTTCACAGCCTCTTCGCTCTGGCCAACCTCTTCATCGCCCGCTGCCCGCTGCTGAACACCGCCACTGAGTGAGCGAACGCCCGGAACGCAGAAAACTCACCGCCATAACCTCCAATCAACCGCTGCCTTCGCTCCGCCCGGCACTTTTTCGCTCCAACTCTTAACACTGCCAAGCCGAGTGTGCCGATGAAATCGTCCGCGCCTCAGACTTCTCCACTCACACCGCTTTAATCAGCGGTTCCTTAGAGAAAGCCCAGAACCTTGATATCACGGACTTCGAGAACAAGCTTGTGGAGTTCAAGGATGGCTTCGCCAGGAACTACGAACTGGCATCTAGGAAATTTAAGACGGCTATTGAGGAGATCGACAAAACCATCGACCATCTTCAAAAGACTAAGGACGCGCTGCTCGGTTCTGAAAACAATCTCCGTCTTGCCAATAGCAAAGCCGACGACTTGAGCGTGAAGAAACTGACTAGGCGTAACCCTACAATGGCCGCAAAGTTCGCTGAACTCAAGTGAAGATACTTCCGATTCTGAATGAGTCGTACTCCTA
>JANYHZ010000175.1 GCA_025362135.1 Betaproteobacteria bacterium
TATCGCCCAACTCCAGGTGTTTCGGACGTATTGTTGCTGCGCCGTTGTGTGCGTCGCCAGGTCTTTTGGTCGCTATCGGTTAGCTGTGAATGTGGCAGCCGCAGGTGGACCGGAATCGTTAATCCCGGTTGTTCGCGACGCTCCAATTTCCCAGACCAAAAGCGATTGATATTTGGCCGATGAGTAAATGTTGGTGCGCTGCTTGATTCCCCGGTTCGCACGCCGCCGGGTAACCAGTTTTCAATCAAGCTAGAACGTTGAAAGCAACGCACTAGCTTGCATTTGGATGGATGCCATGACGTGCGCGGTGCGGGTGATCAACGCAGCGCGGCATTACCTTACCAAAAGAACGAAAAAGATTACTCCGCCGCTGCAGTCACGCTGCAGCGGTGGATGATTTATTGCATGACCTGCAACTTATTAATGTTCTTAAGAAATTTGTAAGTGTCGGTAAATTATGGAATAATTCCCGCTTTGCGGAACTGGCTCCACCCACAGAAAAGCGAATCATAATCCGCAGGTCCCCTGTTCGAATCAGGGATTGGCCACCAGATCATGAAAAAGGCCGCAAAAGCGGCCTTTTTCACTAGCCGCCGTTAAATCGGCTGCGAGGCATCAATTTGTCAACGCCGTTGCTCATCGTACGCGGGTACGATTCCGCTGCTCGATGCCAACTTGAAGCCTCTCGCTCGATTTTCCGGCACCTTCTGTTTTAATCAATTTCGAGCAACTGCCCGGTTTACCCACCGCACCCAGGAGCATTAAATGTCCGCCACACCGCCCGCAAAACCCAAAAAAGTCTTCATCAAGACCTTCGGCTGCCAGATGAACGAGTACGACTCGGACAAGATGGCCGACGTTCTGAATGCGTTCGAGGGGTATGAAAAAACCGCGACGCCGGAACAAGCGGATGTGATTCTTTACAACTCTTGTTCGGTGCGGGAGAAAGCATCCGAAAAGCTGTTTAGCGATCTGGGGCGCATCCGCGAACTCAAACTTGCCAAACCGGATTTGCTGATCGGGGTCGGCGGTTGTGTGGCCTCGCAGGAGGGCGAAGCAATCATAAAACGTGCGCCGTATGTCGATCTCGTCTTCGGCCCCCAGACCCTCCATCGCCTGCCGCAATTGATCCAGGCCAAACGACAGACCGGGGACTCGCAAGTCGATATTTCCTTTCCGGAAGTAGAAAAATTCGACAACATGCCGCCCGCGCGCGTCGAAGGCGTTACTGCGTTTGTTTCGATCATGGAGGGCTGCTCAAAATATTGCAGTTTTTGCGTCGTGCCCTATACACGTGGGGAGGAAATTTCACGCTCGTTTGAAAGCGTGATGGCGGATGTTCGCGACCTCGTCTCCAAAGGTGTAAAGGAAGTTACTTTGCTTGGGCAGAATGTGAATGCATATGTTGGTGGGTTGCCCGATGGCGAACCAGCAGATTTCGCGCTGCTGTTGTCTGCCGTACACGCGATTCCCGGCATCGAGCGCATCCGCTATACCACCTCGCATCCACTTGAATT
The DNA here is from genome assembly GCA_025362135.1 of Betaproteobacteria bacterium. Classification (GTDB taxonomy): domain Bacteria; phylum Pseudomonadota; class Gammaproteobacteria; order Burkholderiales; family Usitatibacteraceae; genus UKL13-2. The sequence continues at coordinate 1,518 of JANYHZ010000175.1, forward strand.
CACGCAACGCCTGATCGATTGCTACGCGAAGCTGCCAAAACTTGTTTCGCAGTTGCATTTGCCGGTGCAATCGGGATCGGACAAAGTATTGGCCGCGATGAAGCGCAACTACACCGCGATGGAATATAAATCGATCATCCGCCGTCTGCGTGCAGTGCGACCGGCTATTTCGATTTCCAGTGATTTCATCATCGGCTTTCCCGGTGAAACGGAGGACGATTTTGAGCGCACCATGAAGCTGATCGACGACGTTCAATTCGACGGCAGTTTTTCGTTCATTTATTCGCGCCGTCCAGGCACGCCTGCCGCCAGCCTGATCGACGACACGCCGTATGAAGTCAAGCTGATGCACCTGCACCGCATGCAAAAAGTACTCGATACACAGATGCACGCCGTATCGAACGCGATGATTGGCAGTACGCAGCGGTTATTGGTTGAAGGATCATCCCGCAAGGACACCAATGAACTCATGGGGCGCACCGACAACAACCGCGTAGTGAATTTTCCGGTGATTGGCAAGGATGCGATGCGCCTGGTCGGGAAATTTGTCGATGTGGTGATTACCGGTGTCAGCCATTACACGCTGCGCGGCGAAATTGTGACTTTGCCCCCCACTCTCCCGGGGAGAGGTAACGAAGGTGAGGGAAGCAGCCGATGAAAACTCCGTCGATCGAATTCTCTTTTACGCCTGTCGATAATCACCGGTTGGCTTCGCTTTGTGGATCTATGGACGCCAACATCCGGCAGATTGAAGCTGCGCTGGACGTGTCCATTGCCCGCCGGGGCGAGAAGTTTTCTGTCACTGGTGAGCGGGAAAAAATTGAGCTCGCGGCCAGGGTGCTGAACCGCTTTTACGCCGGGGCCCACAACGACCTGGCGGTAGAAGAGATCCAGTTGGGCATCGTTGAAATGCGCCATGCCCGCCAGGCAAAGAGCGCAAAAACTGTGGAACCGGCACCGGCGGAAGAGATTGCCCTGCAAACGCGCCGCGCCGATTTGCGTGCCCGTACCGATCATCAATCGCAGTACATCCGACAGATGCAGACGCACGACATCACGTTCGGCGTCGGCCCCGCCGGCACCGGCAAGACGTACCTTGCTGTCGCCTGTGCGGTCGATGCGTTCGAACGCGATCTGGTCAAGCGAATTGTATTGACGCGACCCGCCGTTGAAGCTGGCGAGCGCCTGGGCTTTCTGCCGGGCGATTTATCGCAGAAGGTCGACCCGTATCTTCGTCCCCTGTACGATGCGCTGTACGAGCTCTTGGGTTTTGACAAAGTCAGCCGCATGTTCGAGCGCCAGCAAATCGAAGTCGCACCACTCGCGTTCATGCGCGGTCGCACACTCAATCATTCTTTCATCATTCTCGACGAAGCCCAAAACACGACCCCGGAACAAATGAAAATGTTTTTGACGCGGATCGGCTTTGGAACCAAAGCCGTGATCACCGGTGACGTGACGCAGGTGGACTTGAAGCACGGCACCACCAGCGGATTGATCGACGCGCGAAATGTGCTGCATGGCATTCGCGGCATTGCGTTCACGATATTTCAGGCCAACGACGTGGTCAGGCATCCTCTTGTTCAGTCAATTGTGACGGCGTACGAAGCACACCGCAGAATTCGCTGATTTCATGCGCGTAACTTCGCACAAGTTTGACGTGCAGATCGCCAGTAAGCGGGCGGGAATTCCGAGCGCGCGCGCGTTCAGGAAATGGTTGCTTGCGGCGCTGCCGATGTCTGCCGAGTTGACGCTGCGAGTGGTGAATGCCGCCGAAGGGCGCAATCTCAACAGTGCCTTTCGCGGTAAGGATTACGCAACCAATGTGCTGACCTTCGTTTATCACGAAAAAAAGTCGCCGCGTCTGATGGGCGATATTGTTCTATGCGCTCCGGTCGTGGCCGGCGAAGCGTGCGCGCAGGGCAAGACGCTGAAAGCGCACTATGCCCATCTTACTGTTCATGGCGCGCTACACTTGGCCGGACTGGATCACGAAAAAGCGCACGCGGCGCAGGCGATGGAGAAAAGAGAAATTGCCATACTTGCCGCGCTGGGCGTGGCGAATCCCTACACGAATGAAGATCGGGAGCGGACGTTTTGAAACGGGGTGCTCATCGGTGTTTTTCCGCCCTGTGTTAGAGTAACTTGATCGCAATAACAGAAACAATCAATGGACGATTCCCCCAAGCGCTCGCTACTTGAGCGCCTCTCTTCCATGCTCTTGCGAGAGCCGGAAGATCGTGGCCAGCTGGTCGAATTGTTGCACGGAGCATTTGAAAAAAATCTACTGGATGCCGATGCGCTCTCGATGATCGAGGGGGTGATGCAGGTTTCGGAAATGCAGGCGCGCGACGTGATGATCCCGCGTTCGCAAATGGACATGATCGATGTCGAGGATGAGCCAGACACCTTTATTCCCTTCGTCATTGAAACCGCGCATTCCCGGTTTCCGGTTTACGAAAATGGCAAAGACAACGTAATCGGCATTCTGCTGGCCAAGGATCTACTCCGCTATTACGCCAATGTGGATGAATTTGACGTACGCGACATGCTGCGGCCAGCCGTGTTTGCACCGGAGTCAAAGCGCCTAAATATTCTCCTGCGCGAGTTCAAGGCGAATCGCAACCACATTGCCATCATTGTCGATGAATACGGCGGTGTCGCCGGATTGGTGACGATTGAGGATGTGCTCGAGCAAATTGTCGGTGACATTGAGGATGAGTTCGATTTCGACGAAACCGAAGACAACATCCTGCCCGATAAATCCGGTCGCTTTCGCGTCAAGGCGGTGACCGAGATTGCCGATTTCAACGAGGCCTTCCAGACGCATTGCTCGGATGAAGATTTTGATACCGTCGGCGGTCTGGTGATCAACCGTTTTGGCCGCGTACCGAAGCGGGGCGAGTCCGTGATATTCGATGGCTTCAAGTTTGCGGTTCTACGTGCCGACAGCCGCAAAGTCCATTCTTTGCTGGTGGAACGCGTGGCTACTGCGGAAGCGGACCAAACTGACGCAGACGGCGCGGGCAAGAAGGCGGCGCCATAAGAACGAACGTTTGTGGCGATCGAGTGAGATGACGCGCGCCGTGTTGCTGCCGGCAAAGTTTGCCTTCCAGCTTGTCCTTGCATTCGCTGCGGGCGGCGTGGGCGTTTTGGCATTTGCGCCGTTTTATCTTTGGCCGATCGGAATCGTTTCCCTGTGTTTTCTCTTCGCACTCTGGCATCGCACGGCCACCGCCTGGCGCGCATCCGCGATCGGCTTCGCGTGGGGTCTCGGCCTGTTCCTCGTCGGTGTCCCCTGGATCTACGTGAGCCTGCATGTCTACGGCAGCATGCCTGTAATTCTCGCTGCAATTGCCACGTTTCTATTTTGCTGTTACCTCGCTGTGTTTCCCGCATTGGCCGGTGCAATGCATCGCCGGCTGGTTGCCATTTTCGGTTTTTCCGCCATCGCTTCACTGCTCCTCGTCATGCCTGCCTGTTTTGTGATTTGGGAATACGTGCGCGGCTGGTTTTTCTCCGGTTTCCCATGGCTGGTGTTCGGTTATTCGCAAACGCCCGGTGGACCGGCATTCGCGCCACTTGTCGGCTACGCGCCTGTCATTGGCGTGTTCGGCGTTTCGTGGTTGCTCGCCATGACGGCGGGCTTGTGCGTGCTGCTTACGCGTGCAGTTTCCGGTATGGTCTGGTCAAGACGCGGACGTTTCCTCGCCATTTCGGCGATTATTTCCGTTTGGGCGATTGGCGGCGCATTGCACCAATATTCGTGGAGCGTGCCCAGCGGCGCACCGCTGACCGTAGCGTTATTGCAAGGAAATATTGAGCAGAGTCTGAAATGGCGTGAAGATCAACTTGTTTCATCGCTGAACAATTATCGGGAACTTCTGGAAAAATCCACCGCGCGCCTGATCGTCTTGCCAGAAACGGCGCTGCCCGTGCTACGCGAAGTACCCGCCGACTACCTTGCCGCGCTAAAACGCCGCAGCGAGATGAACGGTGGCGATGCGATTGTCGGGACGGTAGTCGTTGAATCCGTCCCGGCCGGTGGTGGTTTCCCCAAGATAACAAACAGCGCCATTTCAATTGGCAGCTCGCCGCTACAGCGCTACGACAAACAGCACCTTGTCGTGTTCGGCGAATTCATTCCGCCACTGCTCTCCTGGGTCTATCAGTGGCTGAAAATTCCGCTCGGCAGCATGGATGCCGGACGAACTGACCAAAAGCCGATGCAGATTGCCGGGCATGCAGTTGCAGTCAATATTTGCTATGAGGACGCGTTCGGTGCAGAGATTGCACGCCAACTACCCGAGGCAGAACTGCTGGTCAATATGTCGAACATGGCCTGGTTCGGAAATTCGTCCGCTTCCGATCAGCAGACGCAGTTCTCGCAGATGCGCGCGCTGGAGACCGGGCGCTGGATGTTGCGCTCGACCAATACCGGCGTAACGGCGTCGATCAATGAAAAAGGCGAGATCATCAAAGCGCTGCCACAGTTTGTCCGCGGAACACTTGAAATCAAGGTGCAGCCGCGTTCCGGCACGACGCCTTATGTGCGGTGGAAAGACTGGCCGATTCTGGGCTTGCTGTTGTTGGCACTGGTGATCGGATGCGCGCTAAAAAGCGCAGATCGCCAATCGGCGGGCCCTGCATAGCATAAGTGGCTGGAAAGGCGCGTCAATGCTGGTGTTTTATCGAAATAGTTTTGCCAGATTTAATTGGCAGTGTTGGGCTGATGAAGCAAGCCCAATTTACAGACTGTATTGATGGCATACCACTGTCTGCTCGATGATGCCGAAATGCTATAATGATGCTATAGCAGCAAATTGTTGGCACCCAAATCAACCGCGGACTATTGATGAGAACTACCCTGACATTGGCTGATGACGTTTCCTTGATTGCACGTCAAGTGGCGAAGCGCGAACGCATTTCCCTTGGGGAGGCGGTTTCGCGATTGGCGCGCGACGGGTTTCGTGCGCAACCGCTACAGTCGCCGGCAAGCATCAAACTGAGAAGCAGATATTCTGTGTTGCCAGCGCGCGACGAAATTATCACGAGCGAGCATGTGCGCCGACTCATGGACGAAGAAGGTATCTGAAGCGTGAGATTTCTTGTGGATGTGAACGTGTGGGTTGCCCTGCTCGACGACGCGCATGTTCACAACGCACAGGCACTGAAATTTTTCAAACAGCCAACACTCAGAATTGCGACATGTGCACTAACGGAAAATGGCGTGTTGCGTGTGCTGAACCTGCCCGGTTACGCGAAGCGCGCGCCGCCGGGCTTTGAACTGGTACGGCAAAAACTCGCGCTCGCCTGCAACGATTTCGATCACGAGTTCTGGCCGTGCAGCCTGAGTCTTCGAGATGAGACGATCGTGGATTGGTCACGCGTGATGGGTCATAACCAGATCACGGATGCGTATTTGCTTGCACTCGCCGTTCATCACCGTGGTGCATTGGCCACGTTCGATCACCATGTCGCGTTAAGCGCAGTCGGTGGTGCGACGGCGAAAAATCTTAAGTTGCTTTAAGGTCCGCTTGCGTTTCGGCCCGCTGTCTTGCGGACGGGAAGGGGGCGGATGGCGTCGGGCTGGTGATTGATGACTTTGTTGGCCAAGGCGGCACGTTAGCAAATTTGATCGGGTACGTTCATTCGCAGGGCGGCGTTGTAGTCGGTGCCACCGTATTGACCGGGAAGCCCTATTCAGCCACCATATCATCTGACATTGACGCACTCGCGCGACTGAGGGACAAACATGGATAAGCACTTGAAAACTGGTAGAAAGAAAACTTTGGATTCGACTTCGATTGCCTTACCCGGTCAGAAGCTCGCTACCTCGAAAAAACCGCGGATGCTGACGCCATCCGAGATGGTATTGCTAAAGCAGGACCTTAAGATGGCGCTTGCACACTCGAGCAGTCGCTGATTAGAAATAGAAGAAGGTTGGCGGCATTTGTCTTTCGACAATAATTCACGCTGACCCATTTAGCATTTTTCATGGAGTCTTTAATTCCGCCTAATCAGTGCAAGACAAAAATATTCCAGTTCCTAAAACACCGCAACCAAAAATGGCCTTCAAAAAATGACATCGACGAATAGCTGGTTAACAGTTCTGTTCATTTCCGCATTTTCGCCTGTTGTAGGCGCGGAAAGAATGAGCATAACGGAGGTTAAAACTTTCCCCACTACCGTGGTTCATTTTCCTGCCATCGATGCGGAATCTACAGTCGACGTTGGTGAAAGCATCGTATCAGCGACTTTGAAGGGAATGAAACCAGCAATCAAATTACTTGAGAAGATCGAGAATTTCAAAGTTAGTCTGGTATTTGGTACAAAAATCATAAACATTCCCGCCGGTACATTTACTTACTATGGGGAAAACAGTAGCGGCGTGTTCTACAACGCATTGAGCGGGTACATTTATCTACCGAAAGATCAGTCGAAAACCAATATGGTTTGCTATGTTCCTGACGCAGCGATCATTTGCGAGCCTATACCTTCTCTTGCAGATGACGTAAATATGCAGAAAACGCAAGTCGATTTTTATCCTAAGGCTGCCCTTACTAAACAACTGTATACACGGGGGGCAATAAGAAGGCGATTACATTGACGTATCGTGAGTTCATAAATGATTTGGCTAGGCCGGCCTTTTCTCAAGAACTGAAATACGATATTTCAGAAGACAATGTAATTGGGTTTAAAGGTGCGAGATTTGAGGTTCTAGGCGCTAGCAATATAGAAATAAAGTTCAAAGTTTTAAAGCATCTGAACTAGAAAGAAATGAAACAATTGGAGACATACCACGATTGTTTTCACACACCGCGAAAACAATGGTGATCTGTTCCCAATGCTGCGCACTCGAGCAGTCGCTGACTGGAAAAAAGTAGGTTGGCGGCGTATGCCTTTTTGAAAATAATTCACGCTGGCCCTTTAGAATTTCTTGATTCCTTTTGATTTTGAGCTAAGACATCCACGAATCGCATCTCCCGGGACAGAAACGGAACAAGCATCTTCGCCGAGCGTGCTCAGAAAAACCTCGACTTCATTGCGAAATATGCGGCAGAGGGAAGCGACGTACATCCAGTGACGCAAGGCGTGTCGGCGTTGCTCGGGATTGTTGTTTTCCCGTGGGAGACGTCCGCGTTCGATATAGTGAAGAAGCGCAAGCTTCCCGTGCTGAGCGCAAACGGCTGGCCCAGATGGGAAATGAGCGGAACCCGGCGCGTCATCGAACTGGGCGAATTGATTCACGTACTTCGGAACTCTATCGCTCATGGAGCAATAGAGTTCGACTCAGACGCGAGAGATCCCGCCGAAGTTACGATTACCTTCACGAACACTCCCGAAGGAAGTTCCGGGCCGGACTGGGTAGGAAATATCTCTGGCGATCAATTGATTGAGTTCTGTCGATGTTTTACCGGTGCAATACGAGACGCTGTAAGTTGATAACAACCCCGTCCATTTTGGTGCACATGCATAATTCTAAGGGGCGTGAATTGTTTTGCGTAGTAAGCCTATAAGCAAACCGCCCGTGAATTTTTTACGGGCCAGAGTGAATTTGTTTTGTCCCCAACGCACAGGATCAACTCTTTCACAATTCCTTCACCGCAAATTGAAACGCCCACATGCCATCGCAGAACGCCATCCCACGGGCCTCCCAGCCATAAAGTCCTTGAAAACCCGCGCCCGTGCTGGAGTTTCGCGAAACTATGCGGCTACGACACCCTTGCGCGGATAAAGAACTGCCAGGTACAAAGCTCCGCCAATTCTTTCGGCGTCACTCTTTCCAACGCCATGCGACCGAGGCGGATATTGATGTCTGGATTCGATTTATTTTGCTCGTAAAAAGAAGACAGTCCCGCATCCAGAAAATGATTTACAAATTCCATGCGGTATCCGGTTTGCGCCAGAAAGTCGGCAATTTCCCTGAGCGTGAAAAAGCGTATGTGGGTAATATCGAGCAGGCCCTTTTCCGCATAGGTCCACCTGCCGCCGTCAAACAATCCCTGCATTAACCCGAGATGGCGCGTATTGGGAATGCTGAGTATGAGTTGTGCATCAGGCGACAGGTAAGGTTTCAATTTCACCATCACGTGCCACGGATCGTACATATGCTCGAGCACGTCTGCCATAACGACGGTGTCCACGCTGCCGAACGCAATCCCTTCGTTTTCGAGCGTGAAGTCTTCAAATTTCCCGCATAGCACCTGGTCGAGATTTTGTGCGGCGAGTTCCGCGGTGGCACGATTGGGCTCAATGCCGATAGTGCGACACGCCGGATGCAGTCCCTTTACGTAATTGCCGAGGATACCCGACGAGCAACCAACATCGAGCAGCACCCGCGGCGGATGCGCCAATACATCGAGCAACTGCGGATTGAAATGCTGCTGGTACGGCGTCGCCGGCGAGTCTTCAACATTGAGGCAGGTTTGCCACACATAATGGGGTTCAGCCGTCGGCTGCGCGGGACTTGAAACAGGGGGGCGCGAAGACATTTGAGTCACTTATCCAGGAGCATGAATTTTGCGTTACGCGAGGCTAACCACGTAAAATCGGCAGTTTAGCGCAAGAAAATCCCTCGATTCATGATTACCTTCCAAGAAGTCATTCTCAAACTCCAGGATTACTGGAACGCCCAAGGCTGTGCGCTGTTGCAGCCGTACGACATGGAGGTCGGCGCGGGCACCTCGCATACCGCCACTTTCCTGCGCTCGCTTGGCCCCGAGCCGTGGCGTGCCGCCTACGTGCAACCGTCGCGCCGCCCCAAGGATGGCCGCTACGGCGAAAACCCGAACCGCTTGCAGCACTACTATCAATTTCAGGTCGTGCTAAAACCTTCACCTCTCAATATTCTCGATCTCTATCTCGGGTCGCTTGAAGCACTCGGTCTGGATTTAAAGAGAAACGATGTGCGTTTTGTCGAGGACGACTGGGAAAATCCGACGCTGGGTGCTTGGGGTCTCGGCTGGGAAGTCTGGCTGAACGGGATGGAAGTCACGCAGTTCACTTATTTCCAACAAGTTGGCGGCATTGAATGCAAGCCCATCACCGGCGAAATCACCTACGGTCTTGAACGCCTGGCGATGTATCTGCAGAACAAGGAAAACGTCTACGACCTGGTGTGGACCACGTGGAAAGAGAAAGGTATTGATCGACAATTAAGCTATGGCGACGTTTATCACCAGAACGAGGTTGAGCAATCGACTTATAACTTTGAATATTCAGATGCGCCGTCGCTGCTGCGCCATTTTGCCGATTACGAAGCAAATGCCAAGCGATTGATGGAAGCGCAGCTGGCGTTGCCTGCGTACGAACAGGTTTTGAAAGCCGCGCATACATTCAATCTGCTAGATGCGCGTGGCGCGATATCAGTGACAGAGCGTGCTGCTTACATTGGCCGTATTCGCAATTTGGCGCGCAGTGTCGCGCAGAGTTATTACGAATCACGCGAGCGGCTGGGGTTTCCGATGCTGCATGCACCGACGAGGGTGGCGGCATGAGTACCGCTACGCTGCTCGTGGAATTGTTTACCGAGGAATTGCCGCCAAAATCGCTCGACAAGTTAGGAGTCACATTCGCTGCGTTACTGCGCTCTCATCTTGCGGGAAAGCGCAACATGCTTAGTGACGATAGCCAGACAACGAACTTTGCTACTCCACGTCGGCTCGCTGTTAGCATAACTAACGTTAGACACGTTGCGCCTGACCGGGAATTCTTCGAGAGATTAATGCCGGTCGCGGTTGGCCTTGATAAAGACGGCAACGCGACACCCGCGTTACTGAAAAAACTGGCGGCGAAATCGCTCGGCCACATTAATTCTGCGGAATTGTTGCGCGAGAGCGACGGCAAAGTCGATCAATTGGTCTATCGAGGCACAGCCAAAGGCCAGTCTTTGCAAGTTGCATTGCAAGATGCGCTGGAAGAGACGATTGTGGGTTTGCCAGTGCCGAAGGTGATGAGCTATCAACTTGCCGATGGTGTGACCACAGTGCAATTCGCGCGACCGGCACATAGCTTGGTCGCGTTGCACGGGGCAGTTGTTGTTCCCGTGCATGCACTCGGCCTCGAAGCCGGTCGCACGACGCACGGCCATCGCTTTCAGGGTGCCGCAGATATAGAACTCAAACACGCCGACGAATACGAGTCCCGTTTGGAAAATGAAGGCGGCGTGATCGCCAGCTTCGAAAAGCGCCGCACTGAAATCATGAGGTTGCTGTTCGCGCATGCTGAACAAACCGGCGATACATTGGGCGAGGCTGAGGACTACACACTACTGCTCGACGAAGTCGCCGGGCTGGTGGAGCGGCCGACGGTATACGTGGGAAAGTTCGACGCCGAATTTCTTGAAGTACCAGCCGAGTGTCTCGTGCTGACGATGAGGCTCAACCAGAAATATTTCCCGCTGTTCCTGTCGGAAGGTGGGTTGTCGAGCCGTTTCCTGATCGTGAGTAATATGCGTCTGGATAACCCGCAAAATGTGATCGAAGGAAATCAGCGAGTGGTGCGACCACGATTGGCGGATGCTAGGTTCTTTTTTGAGACGGATAAGAAAACGAAGTTGGCGGACCGCATTCCGAAATTAGCGAGCGTGGTTTATCACAACAAGCTTGGGTCACAGGGTGAGCGCGTGGACCGGGTACGGGCTATCGCAAGAGCGATTGCTGGTTTGGCGAGCAATGACCTTGCCTTTAACAAACGCGTCGACCTCGCCGCGCATCTTGCCAAGGCCGACCTAGTTACGGAAATGGTCGGCGAATTCCCCGAATTGCAAGGGACGATGGGTAAGTACTATGCTTTGCATGAAGGCATTCCCCTTGATGTCGCCGAGGCTATAGAGGACCATTACAAGCCCCGCTTCGCGGGAGATACCTTGCCGCGAAACGATGTCGGTGTGATCGTCGCACTTGCGGATAAATTGGAGACATTAGTTGGTATGTTCGCCATCGGCCAGTTGCCCAGCGGTGACAAAGATCCGTTTGCGTTGCGGCGTCACGCAATCGGAGTAGTCCGAATTTTGGTGGACAGGCAATTGTTGGTAAATATTTCTCAATTGGTGGATTTGGTCGTCCAGCAGTTTGGTTCGACAATCGTTGCGCATGGTGCGGTACCAAATATCAACCCGGCTAATGCGGCAACGCTTTCGACTGGCGTCGCAGTGCGGGCGGAAACTGCGTCGGAGGTGAAAGAATTTATTTTTGAACGTTTTGCAGGAACCTTGAAGGAACAAGGGTACTCGACGATGGAGGTTGATGCAGTCTTATCTTTACGGCCAGAAAAGCTAGGTGACGTGGCATATCGCGTCAAGGCCGTTCGAGCTTTCGCGCTGTTGCCAGAAGCGAAGGCGCTCGCCGCTGCGAACAAACGCATCGGCAATATCCTTAAAAAATCCGAAGGTGTGGTCGCAAAATATTCAAAGGAGAAAATGCTGGAAGCATCCGAAATATCCTTGGCAGAAGTCGCCGAGCGTGTCATGCCCGATGCGGCACAGCTATTTGAAATTGGCGAATACGAAGCTTCGCTATGCGAGTTCGCAAAATTGCTCGGGCCGTTGGATATTTTTTTCGATCAGGTCATGGTAAACGCCGACAACCCGACGATACGGGCGAATCGACTGGGGCTGCTGGCTACGTTGCATCGCGAAATGAATCGCGTTGCCGACCTGTCGAAACTAGCCGCTTGACGAAAGCCGCACTCAATGCGGCTGCGCGCAAGATTTTCATCACGTAGAATCTGATCCATGACATCCCAACCGAAATTGGTGATTCTCGACCGCGATGGCGTAATCAATCACGACAGCGATCAATTCATCAAGTCGCCCCGCGAGTGGAAACCCATCGACGGTTCCGTCGAAGCGATTGCCCGCCTGAATCAGAATGGGTATCGCGTGGTGGTGGCAACAAACCAGTCGGGTATCGGACGGGGTTTATTTGATATGGCGACCTTCAATGCGATTAACGACAAAATGATGGAGCTGGTATTTCGGCAGGGCGGTCGCATTGACGCGATCTTCTTCTGCCCTTGCACCGCAGAGCAGCATTGCCATTGTCGAAAGCCCGATACCGGCATGTTCGAGGATATTGCTGCACGGTTTCATCTGGGGCTCAATGGCGTACCGGCAATCGGTGATTCGCTACGCGATCTTGAGGCCGCAGCTAAAGTTGGTTGCGCGCCGATTCTGGTGCTCACCGGCAAAGGCAAAAAGACCAAGGAAAACGGCGGCTTGCCGCGCGGAACCAAGACCTTTGCCGACCTGACGGAAGCTGTCAATTTTCTCGTTGCAGACCCGACGCGCGCTTCGGCGTGGTAAGTACAATATGATTTTTATCCGATCCTTGCTTTTTTTTCTGGCGGCAATTTTGGCGACCATCGCCTACGGTATTTTTGTTGTGCCGCTAATTTTTATTCATTACAACGGCGGTTATGACCTCGCGAAAAGCTGGGGAAAAACCGTCATTTGGCTTGCGAAGGTCATTTGCGGTATCGACTATTGGGTGAAAGGCCGCGAAAACATTCCCGCCTATCCCTGCGTCTCGATGGCCAAGCACCAGTCGGCTTGGGAAACGGTCTTCATCCTGACGCTGCTACCGCGTGCCGTCTGGATCATCAAGCGTGAATTGGTGTGGGTGCCGATAATTGGCTGGGTGCTGTTTGCGTTGCAGTCAATTGCCATTGATCGAAAAAGCGGCAAACGCGCCGTCGATCAAATCGAAGAGCAGGGACGTGAGCGCATCGGTCGCGGACTGTGGGTTTCCATCTTCCCCGAGGGCACGCGCATTGCGCCCGGGCGGCGCGGTCGCTATGGAATTGGTGGTGCGTGGCTCGCGGCCAAAACCGGCACCCCGATCGTGCCGATCGCGCACAATGCCGGAGAGTGCTGGCGTCGCAACGCGTTTATGAAGTTTCCGGGCAAGATCACGGTGAGTATCGGCCCGCCGATTATCACCGTGGGACGGGAGCCGGCGGAGGTGATCGCCGATGTTGAAAACTGGATCGAGGGCGAGATGTTGAGACTGGCACCCGCGAGCAACGCTTGATCGGGTTGTTGAACGAGTTGATTTTTTCACGGGCTCCCTCGCCCACGAGGGGAGCGCGGGAAGAATCCGAGCGCAGTATCGCCCTGCAAGGTCACCGTGTCGATTACAAGTTGGTGAGGCGGCGCGGACGGCGTGGCGTCGGGTTAAAGGTCGATGGCACGGGTATGACCGTCGCTGTATCGCTTTCCACATCGGTGGCTGACGTGGAAGAGATGATCGGCAAGAACGCGGCATGGGTGCTGAAAAAACTCGACGAATGGTCGCACCGAAAGGTCGTGCCGCAAACCTGGCAGACCGGCGCTGCCTTGTCTTTCATGGGTGAACCATTGACGTTGATGGTCGATATTTCTGCGGACACCACCAGGCGCAGGCCGCACGTGGAACAATTGATGGGACACTTGTTCGTCCGTGCCCGGTCTGACGCCGCCGCGGTGATCGAGGGTGCCGTGGTCGATTGGTACAAGAAACAGGCTTTGCCACATTTCGCGCAGCGCGCTTTCTTTTTTGCCAGATTGCACGGACTCACACCGCCACGCGTCTTCTTATCGAGCGCAAATGGCCGCTGGGGGAGTTGCAATTCCCGTCGCGAGGTACGTTTTTCGTGGCGACTGATCAAAGCGCGGCCTGCATTGGTTGATTACGTGGTTTGCCACGAATTGGCCCATCTGCGGCACATGAATCATTCGTCGGCTTTCTGGAAGGAAGTGGAGCGTATGTGTTCAGACTACCGGGCGTTAAAAGCGGAACTCGACGCGCACGATCACAAATTCCGGGCGTTCTAGCAGCCGAGTGTTGGCAAAGGATAAGGCGTCGATTGCCTGTATCATGGATCGGTACTGATCGTTTGAGAGGAAATCCCCATGGTCATCTGTCCCGTCGCAATCGCGGTAGGGTGCAAGAAATGCCCAATCTTCAAGGTATGCCCTGCAAAGAGCATTATTGGCGATCAAAAACCGGTCGAGGACAAAAAGAAAAACAAGGCCACATCACCGGCAAAAACCACCAGGAAAAGTTAGTGCGCGCTGGTTCGCGTGAGGCGCGGCAAGGTCTGCCCACACTTGCAAATGCTAAAATCGCTGCAATGTTGTAACTCATCGAGCAGTCCATTTTTGTCATGATCAAGCAGCGTACCCTAAAGAATAAAGTTCGTGCCACCGGCGTCGGGGTGCATCTCGGGCATCGTGTCGAGATGCTGATTCGTCCCGCGGCTCCCGATACCGGTATCGTGTTTTGCCGTACCGATCTGCCAGGGAGCCCGATGGTACGTGCGCATGCGCTCAATGTGAATGACACACGCATGTCCACGCGTATTGAGGATAAACAATCGGGTGCCAAAGTTGCCACTGTTGAGCATTTGATGTCGGCCTTCGCGGGTTTGGGTATCGATAACGCGTACGTCGATCTCTCCGCTGAGGAAGTGCCGATCATGGATGGCAGTGCCGGGCCATTTGTTTTTCTCCTTCAATCGGCGGGTATCGAAGAACAGGGAAAGACCAAGCGCTATATCCGCGTAAAAAAGCAGATTGAGTTGAAGGAAAAAGATCGCTACGTGTCGCTTGCGCCTTTCAACGGCTTCAAACTCAAGTTCACTATCGAATTTGATCACCCGGTATTCAATAAGGCCGCGTCCGATGTTGAGATCGATTTTGCCGAGGTCTCATTCGCCAAGGAAGTTGCTCGTGCGAGGACCTTCGGATTCACGCATGACGTCGAAATGCTGCGCGAAATGGGATTGGGCCGAGGCGGCTCGCTGGATAATGCCATCGTGATCGACGATTTTCGTGTGCTTAACAGCGACGGCCTGCGATTTGACGACGAATTTGTCAAGCACAAGGCGCTCGATGCGGTTGGCGATTTATACATGCTGGGGCATCCGCTCATTGGTGCATTCCACGGAATAAAATCCGGTCATGCCATGAACAATCAATTGTTGCACGCACTGTTGGCTGATGAGTCCGCGTTTGAGTTTGTGACGTTCGACAAGCGCGACCAATTGCCCGCAGCGTTCGGCAATATGGCGCTTGCAGCGACCTGACGCGCCGAAGGCGGCATGCTGATTGGCTTAAGAATTTTGCTGATGGTGGCCGTGCTCGCCATTTCGGCGACGTTTCTGGGCTTCCTTTTCACCAGAAATCCTCGTCTTCTAACGCTGGCCAAGAACATCATCAAGGTGACGTTGCTTCTTGCTGCTGCGATTGCCGTTGTTTTCGTGGTGGAGCGCGCGTTACTGCTTTGACGGTTTTAAGGGGTTTTCCGCTTGTTAGTTAGTGCACGCAGACGATTTACCGCGAGTGCTTGCAAAGCTGTCTTGAGCGGAGAATTTCCCAAGGATTCAGCCAGTTCCGCGAGTTTTTCAGAAGGCATTGGTTCTCTTGCGGGGCCTATTTTCGTGGGCTTTTCGGCGACAAAAAACTCGGGTTGCACGATCACGGAAATTCCGGTAACCTCTTGATATTGCTTTTTATTTTCTTGAATATTTTCACAAAATCTCTCAAGCAGACGCGGCAACATCTGCTTTAGTTTTGCCGCCACGGCACCGTTGGCCGTCGCAACAATAATCGTCGATCCCTCTACTGTGGCTATACGGCTAGATTCACTCAGGCCGGACGGTAAAGCGTCGACAAAAGTTTTTTGAAGCCTGGAAAGCTGGCGTAGCCGCTGATGAAACGGCAGAAGCGCCTCGCTTTCGCGCAACAAGGTTCGGATCGGCTTTGGGTCGGTTGGGGTCTTGGGCACCATGGCAGGCATCACGGGTTAGGAGTATCGGATGAATATTATTCTCGTATCGGACAGTCTGGCCAAAAGCCGTATTGTCACGATCTCGCAGTCACAGATTATCATGGTCGTGTGCGGCTTCATCAGCGCCGGCTTCATGTTTGCGCTCGGGACATACTGGGTGACCATGAAATACGCGGTCGACATCCAAAACCCGTTCATTCAGAGCCTTATCTCCACGCTCACCCAACAAAAAACGCAAGCCGCGGAAAAAGAAATGCGCGAGCAGCTCAATTCGCTTGCCGTCAAACTTGGCGAGCTCCAGGCGCGCCTGATGCGTTTGGATGCATTTGGCGAGCGCTTGGGTAAGGCTGCCGGCATCAAGCCCGAAGAATTCCGCTTCTCCGAAACCCCCGGTCGGGGCGGCCCGACACCATCGAGTGCGCTTTCTGAAGAAATTTCGTTCAGGGATTTTGAGAGCAGGCTCAAAGATATCTCGCGCGCGCTCGATGATCGCAGCGACAAGCTGGGTGTATTTGATTCGGTTTTGATGGCAGGTCGTCTGGCGGCCAAAGCAATTCCCACTACCCTCCCAGTGGAAACAGGTTATTTCTCATCCAATTTTGGCTATCGCATCGATCCATTTAACGGACGCCAGGCGTTTCATACCGGCGTCGATTTTATTGCCGCCCCGGGATCGGAAATTCTTGCGGCAGCGGGAGGCGTCGTTTCGGCTGCCGAGATTCATCCCGAATACGGCCAGATGATCGAAGTCGACCACGACAATGGCCTTACAACCCGGTATGCGCATCTGTCGAAAATGAGTGTCAAGCTGGGTGACGTCGTACTGAAAGGTCAACGCATCGGCGCGCTCGGCCAGTCCGGTCGGGCGACCGGTCCGCACCTGCACTTTGAAGTGCGCCAAAACAGCGTCCCGCTGAACCCGAACCGCTTCCTTTCCTTCGCCAAGGCGCAGGAGCCAGCGGTCGCGACCAAATCCGCTCGCGCCCCGTAATTCTCTCGCCACGCCCGTCTTCGTCCGCCGCGCATTTGTCGAGGCTGGATTGTGATTGGCGTTGCGCGCCCCATCTTGCAAGGCAACTGTGCAATGCAAGCTGACGCGGCCATGATCCCCCATTTTTTTATGATTTCCACGTTGCCCCCGCGCAGCGAAAACAAGAAAGCCTCACATGTTCGATACATTTCTAAAAGCCATTTTTGGTAGCCGCAATGAGCGTCTGCTCAAGCAATATCGCAAGTCCGTCGTATCGATCAACGCGCTGGAACCTGCGATGGAGAAGCTGACGGACGCAGAACTCAAAGCCAAAACAGATGAATTCAAGGCTCGCTACGCAAAAGGCGAAACGCTCGCGCAGTTACTACCTGAAGCCTTTGCAGTCGTGCGCGAAGGCGGTAAGCGGGCGCTCGGCATGCGCCATTTCGATGTGCAACTGATAGGCGGCATGGTGTTGAACGACGGCAAAATTGCCGAAATGCGTACCGGTGAGGGAAAAACGCTGGTCGCTACGCTGCCTTCGTATCTGAATGCGCTCAGCGGCAAAGGCGTGCATGTCGTAACCGTAAACGATTACCTGGCACAACGCGATTCCGAATGGATGGGCAGGCTGCACAATTTTCTGGGTCTCACGGTCGGTTGCAATCTTTCGCAAATGCCACACGACGCGAAGCAAGTCGCCTTTAAAGCCGACATTACCTACGGCACGAACAACGAGTTCGGCTTCGATTACCTGCGTGACAATATGGTGACCAATAAGGCTGAACGCGTGATGCGCGGTCTTAATTTTGGCATCGTCGATGAGGTCGATTCGATCCTGATCGATGAAGCGCGCACTCCGCTGATTATTTCCGGTCAGGCCGAGGATTCGGCCGCGATGTACGTGAAGATCAATGCGCTGGTGCCGCACTTGACCGCGCAGGAAAAGGAGGACGCCGAGGGCGACTATCTGGTGGACCTCAAACAGCACACGGTATTGCTGTCAGAGACCGGGCACGAGCACGCAGAAGCGCTGATGGTGAAAAATGGCCTGCTACCGGAAGGCGCATCGCTCTACGATCCGGCCAACATCATGCTGATACATCACCTCTATGCGGCAGTGCGCGCGCATGCGCTTTACCACCGCGACCAGCAGTACGTGGTTCAAGATGGCGAAGTGGTGATTGTCGATGAATTCACCGGCAGGATGATGGCGGGCCGCCGCTGGTCGGAAGGTTTGCATCAGGCAGTTGAAGCAAAAGAGGGCGTAAAAATCCAGCACGAATCGCAGACGCTCGCCTCGATCACATTTCAAAACTATTTCCGCCTGTACGCGAGGCTTTCCGGCATGACCGGCACAGCCGACACCGAAGCGTTCGAATTTCAGAGCATCTACAACCTGGAAACCGTAATCATCCCGACCAACAAGCCGATGACCCGCAAGGACACCAACGATTTGGTGTACATCAGTGCAAAGGAAAAGCACAACGCGATCGTCATCGACGTGAAGGATTGTTTTGCGCGCGGCCAACCCGTTCTTTTGGGCACAACCTCAATTGAAAATTCGGAGTTGCTTTCCGAGCTGCTCACGAAGGAAAAACTTCCGCACGAGGTTTTGAACGCCAAACAGCATGCGCGTGAAGCGAACATCGTGGCACAGGCGGGCAAGCCAAAACAAATTACCATCGCCACCAACATGGCGGGCCGCGGCACCGACATCGTGCTGGGTGGCAATCCTGATCCCGAAGTGCAGGGCGTGAAGGCCGACGAATCGCTGTCGGACGCGCAAAAAGAATTGCGCATCAGCGAGATCAAGGCCAATTGGGATCTGCTGCACAAGACGGTCGTGGACGCAGGCGGGTTGCACATCGTTGGCTCGGAGCGCCATGAATCACGCCGCATCGATAACCAGCTGCGCGGTCGGGCCGGGCGCCAGGGCGATCCTGGTTCCTCACGGTTCTTCCTATCGTTTGAAGATCCACTCCTGAAAATATTTGCAGGTGACCGCCTGAAAGCGATCATGGCGCGGCTGAAAATTCCAGAGGGTGAAGCCATTGAGGCGGGAATGGTTTCGCGCTCCATTGAAACCGCACAGCACAAAGTGGAAGCGCGCAACTTCGATATGCGAAAGCAATTGCTCGAATACGACGACGTCGCCAACGATCAGCGCAGAGTGATCTACCAACAGCGTAACGAACTGCTCGACGCAGACGACATTTCCGACACCATCGTCGGCATGCGCGGCGGTGTGCTTGCGGGCGTCGTGAGCCAGTTTGTGCCACCAGAATCAGTCGAAGAACAGTGGGATGTGCCAGCGCTGATGACAACGCTCGCGGCCGACTTCCATATTCAGGCACCAATCGATGAATGGATGAAGACCGAAGCCGAGCTGGACAATGAAAAGATCGCTGCACGCATCGTGGAGCAAGCCAATACGGACTACAGCGCCAAATTCAAGGATGTCGATCCCGCGCTGCTTCACCAATACGAGCGGTCGGTCATGCTGCAGTCAATCGACTCGCATTGGCGCGAACATCTGGCCTCTCTCGACTATCTGCGCCAGGGCATCCATCTGCGTGGTTACGCGCAGAAACAGCCCAAGCAAGAATACAAACGCGAGGCTTTCGAGTTGTTTAGCAACATGCTCGATGGCATCAAGCGTGAAGTAACCCAGTTGCTTGTTCAGGTGCAAGTTCGCTCGACGGACGACGTTGCGGCGGCGGAGAAGGCCGCAGAAGAGGCGGCAACGAGGGCCGCGCAGAACGTGCAGTATCACCACGCCGATTTCGACGAAGCTCTCGCGGACAACGACAAAGCTGAACCACAGCAGGCCGCGCAGCCGTATGTGCGTAACGACATCAAAGTCGGTCGGAATGAACCCTGCTGGTGTGGGTCAGGCAAGAAATTCAAGCATTGCCACGGCAAGCTGACGTAACGCGGAGATCAAGCCAGATCCCGAGGCTAAAAGGCAGGACGCGAATGTGATCCCTGTCTTACTCGTGCTTCGCTAAATAGGCGATTTCCTCGCTTGCCAGATCCTGCCTCGCCGCGGCACACATCGCGCGCTCTTCGTCGGTCGCATCGGCAGACGCTTTGTTCCCTGCACGTCGATACGGGCACGCCGCGCGGCCACAAGCGACACGACAGGACCCAACTGCTCAAACGCGTCCACCATCTGCGCAACGCGATCGCCACCAAGCATATTGTCGTGATTGAGGACTTGAGGAACTAGCCTTTCGCGAGTTAATGACACGCTGCGAAGTTGTTGTGGAAGCCCAACTTTGGCGTGTTGCGTAAGTAGCGAATGCGGGAATCTGTCGTGACAGAAACCGTCTCCTCGGCAAGAGAGTCGTCGGAATCATCTGAGACAATGATTTCAACGTCGCGAAAGGACTGCGCCTGCGCAATCTCCTGCGCTGGCCAATTCGCGCTTGCGTTATGAAAAAATTGCTATCTAATCCGCGATGGCGCGACGTACCGATCCGTTTTGCGCGTCGTGGACCCAGTGAGAATCGCAGAACGCCATTCTACGAGCCTCCCAAGCATAAAAAGTCTGGAAAGGCGCGTCAGTCCTAGCTTTTGTAGAAGTCATGCGGGCTCATGGATTGATTTTCAGCACCGCGTTTTCGGATGACACATAAAGCACACCCGTTGCATCGACTGCGATTCCCGCAGGCGCACTCAGGCTCGCTGGCAGCGTTCCAACGGTCGCCCCAATTGCACCGAGCACACCCGCTATTGTGGTGACCACGCCGGATGGCGTTATTTTTCGTACCGCATTGTTGGTCGTATCCGCGACGAACACGTTACCGACCGCGTCTGTCGTTAAGGCGCGCACAAAACCGAAGCTGGCATTGCTGCCGGTGCCGTCGTTGAACTTCACGGCAGACCCGCCTGCCAATGTGCTGGATAAACCTGCCGACGATATCTTGAATATCAGGCCCGCTTGCGCGATGTAGATATTGTCGGCCTTGTCTACTGTGATCGCTTCGACCAGCTTACCCGCCGCCACGCAGGTCGGCAGATTGGTGCAGGCAAGGATGGTGTCGCCCCCGCCTGTGGCGATCTTGCGAATGATCGCGCCATCCGGAACGAATAGCGTCCCTGTGCTGTCGATGGCAACGCCGATTGGTTGGCTCCTGCCGGACAATTGTGGAAAGAAACCGCCGGAGTACACGCCATCCGGCCAACTGCTTCCGGCCACGATCATTTTTGAGCCGTCTGTGCCGATCCGGCGAATCAAGTGAAAATATGGATCGGCGACAAATATTGCCCCTGTTCTGTCGATCACGAGCCCAAGCAACGCCGCCGAATTCGGGTTCAAGCCGGGTAGATTTGTCGTCCCTTCCCGCACGTTTGCGGCCACGGTTGTCACGACGCCGGAAGGCGTAATCTTTCGAATCGCGTTGTTGAGTGCGTCGATCACAATAATATTCCCGCCGGCGTCGACGGCCAGATCGCCCGGGCCGGAAAATCTCGCTGCCGCACCGACGCCATCCGCATTTCCGCTCGCCAATGACGCGCCGGCAATATCAATGACGGACAAATTCACCGTTACTTTGCGAATGAAATTCTCCGATGGCGCGGAGACGAAAAGACTCCCGTCAGCCGCGATCGCCAGACCTGGGCGGCCGTCGTTTCCGGGAAAGACGTAACGCGTGCCGTCTGGCTTGTTGATCGGAAGCGAGTCAACCACACCATCTGGCCCCACTCTGCGAATGCGAGTGTTGTCCAGCACGTAGAGCTTGCCATCGTCATTTGCCGCAATGCTTACCGGATGGTCGAACCTCGCAACACCTGGTGCACCGTCGGCAAAACCGAAAGGAGCGATGCCGTTGGTCGTAACGGTGCTTCCTGCAAACACGCTCACCGCGCCCGAAGCCGTTATTTTTCGAATCACGCTTGCGTCGGAATCCACCACGAAAACGTTGCCGATACGGTCCGGCACCAGCGCACTCAGACCACCGAAGCCGGTCGCCAGCGTTGTGACGATTCCCTCAGGCGTGATTTTGCGAACCTGATTCGGTTCAGCAACAAATACGGTGCCGTTTATATCAACGGCGATGCCAATAAGCACGCTAAACCGCGCAGCTGCCCCCGCGCCGTTCACATTGCCGGCGCTGCCGACCGAGCCGGCCAATACCGTCACGAATCCCGTCGGGTTAATTTTACGAATCACACTGTTGCCTTGATCCGCTACGTGGACGTTGCCCGCCAGATCCACTGCTACGGCTACTGGCGTCTTGAACAACGCCGCCGCGCCACTGCCGTCGGTTGATCCCGTGACGCCTGCTTTCCCAGCGAGCGTAGACACGCCAGTCGCGGAAATCTTGCGAATAGTGTGGTTGGCTGTATCGGCCACA
>JANYHZ010000211.1 GCA_025362135.1 Betaproteobacteria bacterium
CCGGGACGTGGGGGATGATGCTCACCGGTAAATTGGTCTCGCCTACGGCGGATACGTTTGCCGATATTGGCGGCTGGCTGACGCGGCTCGCCGCCAAGGCGGGTGAGCCGATCGTGCGTGCGTCGTTGCGCCAGGGCATGAAGCTGATGGCCGAGCAATTCGTGATGGGCCGCACCATCGAAGACGCACTCAAACGCGCGGATTCGGATGATCAGGCGAAATATCGCCACTCGTACGACATGCTGGGCGAAGCCGCGATGACAGCCCATGATGCCGAGCGTTATTTCGTCGCGTATCAGGATGCGATCCTGGCGATCTCTTCGGCCGTAAAACCCGGCCAGAGCGTGTTCGAGGCACCCGGTATTTCCGTGAAGATTTCGGCCTTGCATCCACGTTATGAATTGGCGCATCGCGAGCGGCTGATGCGGGAGCTGTTGCCAAAACTATTGAAGCTCACTGAAATGGCGCGCGATGGTGGTATTGGCTTGACGCTGGACGCGGAAGAAACCGAACGGCTGGAAATTTCGCTTGAATTGTTCGCTGCCGTTTATGGCGATGCACGCTTCGCGGGCTATGAGGGCCTGGGCCTCGCGATACAGGCCTACCAGAAGCGTGCCATCCATGTGATCGACTGGTTGACTGCTTTGTCGACGCAACACGGCCGACGCATGATGACGCGGCTGGTGAAAGGTGCGTACTGGGATACTGAGGTCAAGCGTGCACAGATGCAGGGATTCAGCGGCTATCCCGTGTTCACGCGCAAAGCCAATACCGATGTGTCGTATCTCGCCTGTGCGGCAAAAATGCTGGCGCAGCCAGAGGCGTTTTACTGCCAGTTCGCCACCCACAACGCGCACACCGTCGCGACCATACTCGAACGTACAGGCCGTGTTGACAGTAAAAAACACTTTGAATTCCAGCGCCTGCATGGTATGGGCATGGAGTTATACGAAGAGGTGCTGGCCAGCCACAATGCGGCGTGCCGCGTATACGCGCCGGTCGGGACCCATGAAGATCTGTTGCCCTATCTCGTTCGTCGCCTGCTGGAAAACGGGGCGAACTCGTCGTTCGTCAATCGCATCGCCGATCCGGATGTATCGATTGACGATGTCATCAACGACCCCATCGCGGCGTGCGAGGCCAATCCGCAAAAGGCGAACGCAAAGCTGCCATTGCCAAGAAATTTATTCATGGCATCAAGCGTTGGCCGCTTGAACTCGGGTGGTTTCAGCTTCGCCGATGTCGCGGCTACCGGATCCCTGTATGCCGCGATGCAGGCGACGCTAACGCGCGCAGATTTCGTCGCGCAGCCCTTGATTGCGGGCGACGCCATGCGCGGCGCACCGCTGGATGCAATGAGCCCGACCACGCTGGAAAAAATCGGCGTGGTTGAGGAAGCCGATGAGCAATTGCTCGATCTGGCATTGGACATCACGTCAAAATGGCCCGGAATGCCGGGGGAGGAGCGCGCCGCGATACTTGCGAAAGCCGCAGACTTACTGGAAGTTCGCCACGCATTTTTCATGGCGCTGTGCGTACGTGAAGCCGGCAAAACGCTACCCGATGCGCTGGGCGAAGTTCGCGAGGCAGTGGATTTTTGTCGCTACTACGCGGCACTTGCACGCCAACACTTTGCGGACCCCGAATTTCTACCGGGTCCCACCGGCGAGAGCAATGAATTGTCGTTGCACGGGCGAGGTGTATTTGCCTCGATTTCGCCGTGGAATTTTCCACTGGCTATTTTCCTGGGCCAGGTTGCAGCCGCATTTGCTGCCGGTAATGCGGTCATCGCCAAACCTGCGGAGCAAACACCGATCATTGCGTATGAGGCTGTGAAATTGTTGCTCGAAGCAGGAATGCCAAAAGACGCCATCGCATTGTTGCCGGGGCGCGGAGAAATCATCGGCGCGAAACTGGTAATCGACAAACGCGTCGCCGGTGTCGCGTTTACGGGCGGCACCGCCACTGCGCACGCGATCAACCGCAGCCTCGCCAATCGCACCGGCCCGATTATCCCCTTCATTGCAGAAACGGGTGGACTGAATGCGATGATCGCGGATTCGTCGGCATTGCCGGAGCAGGTCGTGAATGATGTCATCGCGTCAGCATTCAACAGCGCGGGACAGCGTTGTTCGGCATTGCGGATACTGTGTGTGCAAAAGGATATTTTCCCGCGCCTGGCGACATTGCTCGAAGGTGCCATGCAGGAATTGCGCCTTGGCGACCCGGCAAGGCTCGATACCGACATCGGGCCGGTCATCGACCGCGACGCCTTCGACATGCTGGTGGCGCATCGTGAACGCATGGCGCAGGGGTTCAAATCGATCGGCCAGACGCAGCTGCCACGCGATATTCCCGCAGGTCATTTTTTTGCGCCCTGCGCATTCGAGATCCCTGCGTTTGATGCCATCAAGAGCGAAGTGTTCGGGCCAATTCTGCATGTGTTTGCGTTCGAGGCCGACCAATTGATGGATGTGGTCGATCAGATCAACGCCAGTGGCTATGGATTGACGCTGGGGATTCACTCGCGAATCGAGGAAACCATCCGTGCCATCCGTGCCCGCGCGCGGGTGGGCAATGTCTATGTGAACCGCAACCAGATCGGCGCAGTCGTAGGGGTTCAACCATTCGGCGGCGAGGGCCTGAGTGGAACCGGCCCCAAAGCGGGCGGGCCGCATTATCTATTCCGTTTCGCGTCCGAACGCACCTTCACGGTAAATACTGCGGCAGCGGGCGGCAATGCAGCGTTGATTGCGAGTTCGGAGTGAGCGTGAGTGAGGGAAAGTCCACATCAAGCGACTATGATGTGATGGTCGAATCGATGTGGTGAACAAAAGATGGTTTGGATGCGAAGACTGGTGCGTAGTGCGTGTTTTTGTTTGTTGTTTGCATTTGCAGGCTGCGCGCAACTCATCACACCATACCCGGCCCCGCTGGGGTTTACCGTACCGTTTGCATCCGTGCAGCCGTTCTCGCTGGCCTCTATCGGCGAAACCGTGCCACCAGCGTGGGAACCCTGGGTGCTATCGCGTTTTTTGGCATCCACCCGGTATCGCATCGTCGAGCATGAAGGAGAGCGCGTTTTAGAAGCAGATGCAAACGTATCGGCGTCCGGTCTTCTGCAGCCATTGTCGCTCGTCGCGTCAGAATATCCGTACCTCCACTGGCGCTGGAAAGTGCCGCAGTTGATACCGGGGGCCGACAACGCGAGCCGCACCAGTGACGACTCGCCCGTGCGTGTAATCGTTGCCTTCGGCGGTGACAAGTCCAAATTTGATTTCGAGGACAGCACACTCGCGAAGACCGTCAAGCTGTTCAGCGGGCGCGAGATGCCCTATGCCACGATCCAGTATATTTGGGAGAACAAGCTTCCACCCGAGACCGTGCTCGATCACGCGAAAACTTCTCGTGTAAAAATGCTCGTCGTTGAATCCGGTCCGCACCGCCTTGGTCAGTGGCTTAGTTTCCAGCGCAACGTGCAAGAGGATTATCAGCGACTCTTTGGCGAGCCGCCCGGTCCGATCATTTTCGTCGGTGTAATGACGGATTCGAATGCGACCGAAACACGTACCAGCGCCTACTATGGCGATATCCGGTTTTCGCGCCAAGAGTAGAGAGGGCTGGCGATGCGCCTGCCCATGCCGATGATGGGTTCGGCGGTCACAAGCCTGGGCTTATTGCGCTGTTAAGTCCAGGCCAACCCGATACGTGCTGAAACACCGCGCCAACAATAGCGTTTCACGAATATGTGGCTAATCCAGCCACCCCTTGCTTTTAAAGTAAGCAAACGGCACCACCACCGAAACCAGCATCAGCCCCAGCGCAAAAGGGTAGCCATAGTCCCAGGCGAGCTCAGGGAACCAACCCCGGAAATTCATCCCGTAAATACTTGCGATCAGGGTGGGCGGTAGCAACGCGACGGACGCAACCGAGAAGATCTTGATGATCTTGTTCTGGTTGATATTGATGAAGCCGACGGTGGCATCCATGAGGAAATTGATTTTGTCGAACGCGAATGCGGTGTGGCCGTCGAGCGAATCGATATCCCGCATGATCTGTCGGGCGTCTTCCATCTGATCGCCTTCGAGCAGTTTTTGGCGCATCAGAAATGAGACCGCGCGGCGTGTGTCCATGACGTTTCTGCGTATGCGACCGTTCAGATCTTCCTCGTTGGCGATGCGCGCGAGCACGT
Source organism: Betaproteobacteria bacterium (assembly GCA_025362135.1). Lineage (GTDB taxonomy): Bacteria > Pseudomonadota > Gammaproteobacteria > Burkholderiales > Usitatibacteraceae > UKL13-2. Next base: position 4,193 of record JANYHZ010000211.1, read on the forward strand.
TGGCGGCTTCCACGTCGGTCATCTTTTCGGTGAGGACGAATGCACTGATTTTTTCCAGCTCGGCATAGACGCTCTCCAGCGCGTCTGCGGAATACTCGGCGTCGGTCGCGTAGAGGTCGAGCAACACTTCGCGCGCGTCCTCGATGTAACCGGGTCGCGTGCGGGCACGCATGCGTACGAGGCGAAACACCGGCAGGTCTTCGAGATGCAGCGAAAGCAGGGTGTTGTTTTTGAGAATGAAGGCGACCGGCACATTGCGCGAATCGTCTTCGTTCAATTCCAGCAGAAAATCGGATCGCAGGTGCAACTCGCCCGATTCGCCTTCGAAGAAGCGCGCACTGGCTTCGAGATCCTGCATGTTTTCCGGCGAGGGTAATTCAAAATCATAGAGCGACTTCACCCAGCCGCGCTCCGTCTCGGTCGGCGCGACCATGTCGATCCAGATCGGTTCGGAATTCTTCAGGTCATCGAGCGAATCGACCTGAAGTTGGTTGAGACGGCGATTATTGAGGACGAATACGTTGAGCATGATTGGGTTTCGCTGAGGTTGCGGGATTGTAAACCTACGGCTGCCCCAGAAATAAATAGAAATTGGCGCTGCGTTGCGGTGCCTTGCCATAGCCCAGGAAGAGCGGCCCGAATACGGTGTCGAAGCCGGTAAATAGCCCGTATGACGACTTCATCCTGTCGTCGGAAAAAAGAGTCAGGTTGCCCGAAGCGCGCCCCAATTCTGCGGAAACGCCCATGTAAATGCTCTTGCCGAACGGGTTTTGCAGATTACTCATTTGCTGGTAGTAAGCGAGGCGCCCGAACGACAGGGTCTGGCCGATGAGCTCGCTCGGGCGATAGCCGGAAAGCTGCAGGAATCCACCGAGTGAGAACTGCTCAAAAATCGGCGCACCGGCACCGGTGATACGCCCGTAACGTCCGGCGACGGAAAATGTGTGCCGCCCAAATGAAATATTGTCCTGATAATTGACTTCGTATTTGCGGTATTCATCGCTGGCACCGATCGACTTAAGGCTGGCGAAATAGTCGAAACTCGCCATCCGACCGGCGCGCGGAAAGTTTGCGTCATCAAGGTTGTCGAATACGCTGCGAAAGCGCAAGCCACCCTGTTTGGATTTGAAGTCGGGGAGCAATGCGCCGATATTAACGGCGGCGTCGGTATTGCTGCGCAATACACCGATTCGCGCAATCGCGTCGCGCCCCAGGTCGGCGGCAAAGTCGAAACTCGCCGTCCGGCTGGTAATCTGATATTGCCCCGCCCGCTTGCCATCGAGATAAAGATCGATCGGGCGACGCGCCACCTCGACCGCCGGCACGATGCTGAGTGCGTTGGCGATGCCGGTGCCACCGAAAGGTTGCTGGAACTGAGAAGCAAATCGCCGGTCCCGTCCCACTTGAAAATCGTGCCGCCACTCGGCACCGGCCGAATTGAATTGGGTTTGCTGATATCGCATCAACAGATTGAAGCGGCCTTCGCCTGCGGTGTCCGCCGCCATGGAGAGCCCGAAGCGCAGGTAGTTCGGCCCCCACGGTTTTTCAAGCGCAGTCACCGCCAGAATGTTGCGATTGCCGTCGGTGGTGAGGCCGTAGCTGACACGTTCAAAATAGCCGCTGCCATAGACCCGGCTGATGCCGATGTTGAGTTTCTTGAAATCCACCGGATCGCCCGGTTTTATTCCCAGCGTGCGCATCAGTTCCTGTTCGTTGGCGCGCTGCAGGCCGGTTACGCGAATCTCGTCGATGCGGTCATTGGCCGTAAACGGGATGGCGGCACGTGCCGTTTGCGCGCTCCGATGCGCGGCAAAAAGACCCGGTGGCAACGCCAGAATTTCCAGTAGCGGCGCTTGTTCCCGTGTGGCTGCCGCACCCAGTGTGATGGCATCCTGCACCAGGCTGAAATCGGTAGCGCCGATGGTGTCCAGCGCAGGCGAAATCAGGTAGTCACCGAGTCGCAGGGATTCGAGAGAAGCCCGCATATTCTGTTCCGTGAGGATATTGATCATCTGCAATGAAACGCCAACGATGGACAGGATTTCGTTGCGCTTGAGTAACGGTGAACTGATATTTACCGCAATGACAATATCGGCCCCCATATTCCGCACTACATCCACCGGCAGGTTGCGGGTGAGGCCACCGTCGAGATAAATATTGGCACCTATCGGGTAGGGCGCGATCGCCCCCGGCACCGACATCGAGGCACGCATTGCATCGGGCAGGCGGCCACGGTCGAAGACGACCATGAGTCCGGTTTCTGCGTCGGTGGCAACCGCGCGAAAAGGGATTGGCAATCGATCGAAATCAGTTGAGCCCGGCGCGCTGCGCGTGATCAGGCTGAAGAGCGTGTCGAGTTTTTGGCCTGAAATGGCACCGGCAGGCAGGCGAACGCTGCCGTCCTTCACGCCGAGCTCAAGCTTCAGGAGGCGCGTCTGGTCTTCTTCTTTACGCTGGAAGCTGCGATCTTCACGCGGGCTCGTATCGGTGAGCAGATCGCCCCAGTCGGCCTTCTCCAGGCGGCTTTCGAGCTCACTGATCGGTGTTCCCGATGCATATGCCGCGCCGACCAGCGCACCCATACTGGTGCCCGCGATGTAATCGATGGGGATGCGCAACTCTTCGAGCACCTTGATCACGCCGACGTGTGCCGCGCCGCGGGCACCGCCCCCGGAAAGGGCGAGACCAATCTTCAGGCGCGGTTTGGGGGCCGGGGAATTCTCGGTACGCGTCACTTGGCCTGCCGCGTGGCCAGCCACAAAAATAAGAGCAAGAAAGAGCGATGCGGCGCGCAATGAATGGAGGGAAATCATGCAGTCATTGTAGCGCGGTGAAAGGGCGGCTCACGCAGCTGTAGATACGATGTTTTTTCGTGCGCTGGCGCGTCGATTGCAAATGGTACAAGCGACGAAGCCTGCTTCACCGGGTGAGAAATATGCCGCATCGCCTTTCAAGCGAAAGCAGATTTCGCGCGTTGCTAGAAATGTTGTGCAAGTTTTGAAAGACGCGCAAAAAACATTAAACTACAGCACTGGCACGGCGTTTCAGACACTTTCGGCCTGGAATCCGCCCCCGTGCTGGAGTTTGGTATCCGATACAGGCTTTATGCGAAACCACGCAGCATACAACGCGGGCAAAAACAGCAGCGTCAGCAAGGTGCCCACAAAGAGTCCGCCCATGATCGCGACTGCCATCGGGCCGAAAAAATCAGAGCGTGTCAGCGGAATCATCGCGAGTATCGCGGCCAGGGCGGTGAGCGCAATCGGGCGTAAACGCCGCACTGTGGCATCGATGATCGCGTTGAAGGGATGATGGCCTGCCGCAATATCGGTTTCTATCTGATCAATCAGAATCACGGAGTTGCGCATGATCATGCCAAACAGCGCGATGGTGCCAAGCATGGCCACAAAGCCGAAAGGTTTGTTGAAGATAATCAGGAACGGAGCGACGCCGATCAAGCCCAGCGGTGCGGTCAACAGCACGAGAAACACACGCTGGAAACTCATCAACTGGATCATGAGTGCGGTGACGACGACAAACAGGAACAAGGGTGCACCTGCGCCAATAGATGCCTGGCCTTTGGCGCTTTCTTCGACCGCACCAGCAACATCGAGGCGAAATCCGGGTTCCAGTTTGGCGCGGATGGGGTCGAGCAGCGGATTGATTTGCGCAGTGACGGTGGCTGGCTGCATTAAAGAGTCATAAATATCGGCGCGCACGATGATGGTCGGCAGCCGATCACGCCGCCAGATGACGCCGTCTTCAAATTCGTACCGTACCTTGGCGATCTGCGTGAGCGGCACGGCCCGTCCCGAGCGCGTCGGCACATTGAGACTCTCCAGCAAATGCAGCTTGGCCCGTTCGTCCCCAGGCCCGCGAATCAATACTTCAATCTGCTTGTCGCGTTCACGGAAAAATGTCACCTGCGTGCCGTTGAGCGAGCTATTCAAAAACGCTGCCACCTCCTGTGATGATGTGCCGAGCAGGCGGGCTTTGTCCTGGTCCACGTCGAGCTTGACGACCTTGGAACGCTCGTCCCAGTCAAATTGCACATTGACCAGATTTTTATTCGCGCGCATCACTTCCGCGACTTGTGTTGCCAGCGCGCGGATGGTGGGGATGTCTTCGCCCGACACCCGAAACTGTACCGGAAAGCCCACTGGCGGACCGTTTTCCAGACGTTGTACGCGGGTCCGCGCAGCAGGAAAACGTGTATCGAACATGTTAATCAGTTTGGTACGCAACTCTTCACGCGCCTTCACATCCCTGGCGGTGATCACGAACTGGGCGAAACTTGGCGTGGGCAATTGCTGGTCCAGCGGAAAGTAAAAGCGTGGTGCACCGGCACCGACGTAACTCACATAATTGGAATAGAGATTTTTTTCGGTGTCCAGAAACGCTTCGAGCACCATGACCTGCTTTTCCGTTGCCTGAAACGATGACCCCTCTGGCAGCTTGATGTCGACCAGCAGTTCGACACGCGTCGAGGATGGGAAGAATTGCTGCTGAACAAACTTGAACGCGAACAGGGACGCGACGAATAACAGCAGGGTAGCGAGCAAGACCGTTTTTCGATGCGTCACACACCAGGCGACGGCGGCGCGAAATCGACGATAAAACGGCTTTCCATACACATCGTGATCCACATGCGTGGCGGGGTTGTGAGCGGATGCGTGCGCGCCCGCATGGGTTGCATCGGCCGGCACGATTCGCATGGCCAACCGCCTGCCAATCAATGGGATGCGCGATACCCAGCCCGCGATACGGCGAATTCGTGGCGTGATGACCGGCAAGCCATCCTTGTAATCGGGTAGAAATTTGTAACCAAAATACGGAATGAAGATGACTGCCGCGAACCAGGAAATAATCAGCGCGAGCGATGTCACCTGGAAGATCGAACGCGTATATTCGCCTGTGCCGGATTTAGCGGTGGCAATTGGCAGAAACCCTGCTGCCGTGATGATGGTGCCGGTCAGCATCGGAAATGCCGTCGAGGTATAGGCAAAACTGGCTGCCCTCATGCGATCCCAGCCTTGCTCCATTTTGATGGCCATCATTTCGACCGCAATGATGGCATCATCGACTAGAAGGCCCAGCGAGAGGATTAACGCACCCAGCGATATTTTGTGCAGCCCGACATCGAGCAGCGACATGAATAGAAACGTTGCCGCCAACACCAGCGGAATGGACAACGCGACAACGAAACCGGTGCGCATGCCGAGGCTGAAGAAAGTGACTGCAAGCACGATCACGACGGCTTCGGCGAGCGAGCGCACGAACTCACGAACACTGTTCGCTACCGCACGCGGTTGGTCGTTGACCCGATGCAGTTCGAGCCCGACCGGAAGAGTCGCCTCCAGTTTGGTCAGTGCGGCATCGAGGTGTTTGCCCAGTTCTATGATGTCACCGTTGGCTCTCATCGATACACCGATTCCGAGTGCCGGCAATCCCTTGTAGCGCATGCGTGAAAATGGCGGGTCCGCATAGCCGCGCCGCACCGTCGCGATGTCGCCGATCCTGAAGTTGCGCCCGTTGGCGCGAAGAGTGAAATTCTTGATCGCATCCACGTTCTCAAATGCACCGCTGGCGCGCACATAAATCTTGTCTGTGGCGGTCTCGAACGCGCCGCCCGGTGTGACGGCATTCTGGGCCTGCATCGCAGCAATGATGGTGTTGCCATCGATGCCAAGTGTCGCGAGTTTGACGTTGGAAATCTCGATAAAGATTTTTTCGTCCTGCTCGCCAATGATGTCTACCTTGGCGACATCCTTGATATGTACCAGCTCGCTACGGATGCGGTCAGCGTAGATTTTCTTGTCGGCAAAACTATAGCCTTCACCGGTGAGGGCGAAAATATTGCCGAACGTATCGCCGAATTCATCGTTGAAAAAGGGTCCCTGGCTACTGGCCGGCAAGGTCTGGCGAATATCGCCGATACGCTTTCGGACCTGGTATTGAATGCCCGGCACCTCCGACGCCGGGACCGCATCGTCGATAAAGAAAAATACCTGGCTCTCCCCGGGACGGGAATAACTCCTGATATAAAAATGCGGCAATTCTTCGAGACGTTTTTCGATCTTGTCCGTGATCTGCTGCTCGACTTCGCGAGCGGTCGCGCCCGGCCAGAGGGTTCGCACCGTCATGACCTTAAAGGTAAATGGCGGATCTTCCGATTGGCCCAATTTGCCGTACGAAATGAACCCGATGACGCCGAGCAGAATGACCATGAAGAGCACCAGTGGCTGGTGTTTCAATGCCCACTCGGAAAGATTAAAGTTTTTCATGTCGACTGGATGCGGCTCAATTCGGGTGTTTGGCTGTAAAAACTGGCATCACGGGTTGTCGCTTAGCTGAGGGCGACGCCCACATGCTTCCTGCTTGACGGTTCACCGACCGAGGATGCGATCAAGAAGCGCCAACGCTTGTTTCTGTTCGGGCTCCGGTGTGGCAGTCGGCGCTGGCGCGAGCGCAACTTTGCCGTCGCCAGTTATGACCGGGTCAACGATAGGCTTGACGACTTCTCCTTCGCGGAGCTTGTGGACGCCTGCTGCAACGATTAGATCACCTGGCCTTACGCTGCCGTTTGATGCCTTGATGACCGCTGATGTCTCGCGGTACTGAATGACTGTGACCGCTTTCAGCGTCACCTTTCCATCGGTGGCAATCTGCCATACGCCGGTGGTCTTATCGCGAACGTAGAGTGAAGACAGCGGAACGGCGAGCGTATCTGCCTCATTGTTGCCGATAAATACCGCATAGGCCGACATGCCCAGCTGTATGGCGTCGTCTATTTCGAGTAGCGTGACGCGCACCGCGTAGGTGCGGGTAACGGGGTCAGCGGCTCCGCCGACTTCGCGAATTTTGGCTTTGTAATATTTGCCAGGATTGGACCAGAGCGCGACGCGAAGCTCACGCGACACGGCTCCCTTGCCTTTGAATTCCCCGAGCTTCGCTTCGGGTACGCTGATCGAGAGTTCCTTTTCCTGCGGGTTGGCGATTTTCATGACGGCTTGTCCGGCGGCGACGACCTGCCCGGCCTCCGCCAGCACCTGTGTCACCACGCCATTGGTTTCCGCAGTGAGCGTGGCATAGCCTTCCTGATTTATCGATACGCTTGATTGGGCCCGGGCGGCATCAAGGCGCGCCTTGGCGGCATTGGCCACATTTACTTTTTGGTCAAGCGCTGATTTGCTCACAAAGCCTTTACCGAACAGATCCTGAAAACGCTTTAGCTCGGCGTCTGCAAATTCGGTCTCGGTCTGTTGTGCTGCGACTTGTGCTTTGCCCGCGTCGGCGGCGAACTTCACGTCCTGCGAATCGATGCGCGCCAGTGCCTGGCCCTTTTTCACCTCGGCACCCGCGTCCACAAGGCGCTGCACGATTTTGCCCGCCACGCGAAAGGCATGATCGGCTTCAACACGGGCATGAATATCACCGGCAAAAACTTCGCTGTCGAGGCCCGAAGTCGCGGGTATTTTGTAGGCTAAGGCCGGGCGCGCCTGAACCGGGCTTGTGTCTTGTTTGGCGCACCCAGCCAGCCCGAGTGCCAGCGTCAGCACAATTGCGGCGCTTACCGGTAAATAGCTGTATAAAAAGGAAAGTTTTCTCTTGGTGCCGTAGGAGCGCATGGGGTTTTTCACAAGCGGGGGACGCGAAATATAACTGACCGATGGGTAAGTTAAGCCAAAATCCGTTGACTGTCAACTTGATTCAGACGGCGCTCAGATGGCCCAACACGGCACTTGAATTCGTGCTACTTTCCGCTTTTCGTGCGATCAACGGCTCGTCGCCACACGTCCATTAAGACGTGAGCTTCGCTATTGGAGAGCATGGGTACAAACGTGCGCTCTGACACCCATAGCGCTGCGATTTCTTCTTGTGTTTTCCAGAAACCAACAGCAAGTCCCGCCAGATAAGCGGCACCCAGCGCGGTGGTCTCTGTGATTCTCGGTCGCACGACGTTGACACCGATCAGGTCTGCCTGGAATTGCATCAGGAAATCATTCACTGCGGCACCACCGTCAACGCGAAGTTCAGCCAAGGCAATGCCTGCGTCATCGCGCATTGCCGCTGCGAGCTCCGCACTCTGGAACGCGATCGATTCCAGTGTGGCCCGCGCGATGTGCGCCCGCGTGCTTCCACGCGTGAGCCCGAGGATGGCGCCGCGCGCATTTGCATCCCAGTGCGGTGCTCCGAGGCCCGTGAACGCTGGCACCAGCACCACGCCGCCTGAATCCGGCACCGACGCCGCGAGAGCTTCAACGTCCGATGATTTTTCGATAATGCCCAAGCCGTCGCGCAGCCATTGCACGGCGGCACCGGCGATGAAGACACTTCCTTCCAGCGCGTATTGCGCAGGTTTGTCGGCGAGTCGCCATGCCACGGTTGAAATTAGTTTGTGCTTCGATGCAACTGGGTGCTCGCCCGTATTCATCAGCATGAAACAGCCTGTGCCGTACGTATTCTTGGCCATACCGCTTCGATGACACGTCTGGCCAAACAGCGCCGCTTGCTGGTCGCCTGCGACACCGCTGATCTTCAGTCCGCGCGGCAAGCCCGCACATGCCGTCTCGCCAATGATCTCGCTGGAACTGACAATTTTCGGCAGGACAGCCCGCGGAATGTCCATTGCGCGCAATAACTCATCGTCCCAGGTGAGTGTGTGGATATTGCACAGCATCGTACGTGAGGCGTTCGAAACGTCCGTGGCATGGACCTTGCCTGCCGTTAGCTGCCAGATTAACCAGCTATCAACGGTGCCGAAAGCCAGTTCGCCGCGCATCGCCCGTTGGCGTGCCCCAGGAATATTGTTAAGCAGCCAATTCAGTTTTGTGCCGGAAAAATACGCATCGATGACCAAACCTGTTTTTTCGCGGACGCATTCCTCCAGGCCTTCGCGTTTAAGCGACTCGCAGAATGCTGCTGTGCGCCTGTCCTGCCAGACGATCGCTGGCGCCAGGGGCAGGCCGCTGGCGCGATCCCAAAGCACCGTTGTTTCGCGCTGGTTGGTGATGCCGATGCCGCCGATGTCGGTGCCAGCAAGCGCAGATTTTGCGATGACCTCCGCCGCAACTTCGCATTGTGTTTGCCAAATTTCATGGGCGTCGTGCTCTACCCAGCCGGGCTGCGGGAAATGCTGGGTGAACTCGCGTTGCGCAGAAGCCAGAATCTCACCGTCGCGATCAAACAGGAGCGCACGTGAGCTGGTCGTACCTTGGTCGAGGGCGAGAATAGCTTTCATGTCGCGGTGTAAGACAGTGGCCAATGATGATTTTGTGGCTGACAGGCGACTGTCGCCTGCGGTAACATGCGTTATTCGTTAAAAAAGCAAGACTCACAACAGCATAACGCACATTAGGGATATCGGAGAACATATGGGACTTCTCGACGACCTCAAAAAAGAGGCCGAGACACTCAAGAATCAGGAAGCCGCCAAGTCGCAATCGATCAAAGCCAATTCGGTGGCAGTTGATCGCGCTTTGCGCAAGACATTCCAGTATATGGGCGAATTATTCAAGCAGTTGAATGTGGTCAAACCACCTTGTGCACTCGTCTATGATTTGCTCACCGTTGGCAAAATTGATGGTCTCGTCCAAAGCGATTACCGCATTGAGTTTCGTACGTCGCAGCGCGATAACAGCGAGCACTACGAAAATGTAATGATTAACTTCAAGCGCAGTAAACCTGATCAGTTGAGCGTCAAGCGCGAAGCAGAGCAAATTGAACGTTTTCGCGATCTGCTTTGGCAGAACAATATGCGTTTCACGTCGGAACCCTTCAAGAATGACCGGCGCGTAACCACGCATGAGGTCTTCAGGATCAATTGCGAAGTCATATGCGGCGCGGAGGTCGTGGGTGACTACGACAACGGTGTAATTCGTTTCAAACTGAAAAATGTCGAAGACTTCGGTCCGACCATTTATACGCTGGAGCCCGATACCGTCACCGACAAGGCGCTGGAGGAACTGGCAAAGCTCTTCATCGGCAAGGATTCAAACTTCAAGGATTTGAATCGGCGTCCCGCCTTCAGCGGAAGTGCGACAGGCCAGTTTGCGCGTCCGCAGATGAAGGTACCGCAATACGCCGTGAATCCCGCCGCGCCTGTGCAGGAAGCAGAGAAGAAAAGCGGACTCTTCGGGGCGCTTAAGTCGGTGTTCAAAAAACCGAACGAATAGCGTTCAGAGTTCCAGCACAAACAAAAAGGGCCGGTATGATGCGGCCCTTTTTGTTTCAGATATTTTGCCGCAGTGCTTAGGCACGATTCTGCAATGCGGCAATGCGAACCTCGATGGGCGGATGGCTGGAGAACAACGCCATGACACCGGCCTTATCCGAGATTCCGGACGCGGCCATCGATTTCGGCAGCTCACCTGCCTCAACCCCGCCAAGGCGGGCCAGCGCCTTGATCATCGGCTGCGGCGTGCCCATCAGGCTTGCGGCACCGGCGTCAGCGCGAAATTCGCGCTGCCGTGAAAACCACGCGACAATAATAGAGGCAGCCAGGCCGAATAGGATCTGGCAGGCAATGTCAGTAACGTAATAACCGATTCCGGGTCCGGCGCGGTCGTTCTTCAGCACGACTCGGTCGACGAAGTAGCCGACGATCTTGGCGAGGAACACTACGAAGGTATTCAGTACGCCCTGAATGAGCGTGAGGGTCACCATGTCGCCGTTGACGATATGGGCAATTTCATGCGCCAACACCGCTTCAACTTCTTCTTTCGTCATCGACTCCAGCAGACCCGTGGAGACAGCGACAAGTGAAGAGTTCTTGAATGCGCCGGTGGCAAATGCATTCGGGTCGCCCTCGTAAATGGCGACTTCCGGCATGCCAATGTTGCCCTTGGCAGAAAGGCGGCGCACGGTTTCAAGCAGCCATTGTTCGGTTTCATTGCGCGGGCTCGAGATGACCTGCGCACCGGTGCTCCATTTGGCCATCGGTTTGGAGATCAGCAGCGAAAAAATTGCGCCGGTAAAACCGACGACGGCCGAAAACGCCAGCAACATCGGCAGGTTGAGTCCATTGGTCGTCAGGAACTTGTTGACACCGAGCAGGCTGGTGACGACGCCAAGCACGACCATTACGGCCAGGTTTGTGGCAAGAAATAGGAATACACGTTTCATGGCTTGATCATTCCGGTAAAATTCAAAATTAGTGGCAGATTGTAACGTGACACGTCAAATTCGTGTTGCTGCCCGCGATATTCGCCCGTACCGTGAGAGCTGGGGTCACAAACCGGAAAGTCAACTGGTGTTGCTCACTTGGCGCTATTTGTTTTGCGCGCGCACCAACGACATTCGGTGCCGGTAGCTAGCCAGCGAATCTTGCAAAAAATTCAAAAAGTCGCGTCAGTTTTCCTGCTGAGGCGACGCGCCCGGCGCGCATAAAAACTGCCGAATACCAGCGCGGCCGACATTGTCCAGAATACCGGCAGCATGCCCAGCGCCGCACCAACCGCACCGAAGATGAGCGGCATCACGGTTTGGCTGCCATTGATAAGCGTGGTGCGGAGCCCAAGCGCCTCTCCGGCACGACCCACGGGCGCGGACTCGTGGAGCAACGTCAACAACATTGGTTGCGGTGAACCCAGTCCCAGGCCAAGCAGGAACATCAGCGCCATCATGTGTGCAACGTTGTTGGCAAAAGGCAGCAGGAAAAAACTCACGCCGGCGGTGAGCAATGCACCAATAAGCATCGTCCAGGGTTTAACGTGCTGCACAAAAAAAGGCATGGCAAGTCGCACAACGAACGTCGCCGCAGCGAATGAAGCCATGACCAGCCCGATCTCGGAAGCGGACAAACCGACCAGCGAACCGTGCACAGGTATCGCGAAACTGTAGACATCCCATGCGACAGTGAGAACTGCCATGGTGATGTACAGGCGGCGCAGCTTCGGATCGCGCAACAGGTCCAGAACGTCGCCGCTACTGCTGCCTTCAGGTTTTGGCGCGGGCACCGGGATTGGCAGTAATTGAAGTGAAAGAACGGTGATGGGTAGGAGGGTAAATGATGCCAGCAAGGCGAACGTGGTGCGATGGCCGAAGCTGTCGATACTGACACCGGAAAGTATCGGCGCGATGAACAGGGATGTGGAAAAGCCGAGTGCCACGTAGCTGAAGTTGACAGCGCGATCCTCCGGCTGTGAAAGCTCCCCGACGGCGTGGTATGCCGCGACATTCACCAGCATGAATGCCAGGCCGACGATCACGCATGCAGCGTACAGAACTGAAATGCCGGGCAACAGAAACGGCAATATCGCGCCGACACCAACCCCGATCGAACCAACCTGCATGGGCTTGATAATGCCGATGCGGTCGATCCAGCGTCCGGCCGCAACAGAGAAAACCGCCGGCAGCAGCGCGTACAACGCCATCAAAGTGCCCACCGTAAGCGCGGATTCTCCCTGAAAAATTGCGTAAAGCGTCACGGAAATTCGGCTGCCACTAAATGCGATATGGTCCAGTACCATCAGTATGATGATCAGCGGCAGAGGCCGCATGGTTGTATTTTGCATAAGCATGTTTTACGTTATTGCGGGCGAGTGTGCCTTGCGCTATCTCATGTTGTCGCGAGCCTGCTTGCGCTGTATCGCCAGCGCCACGCCTACCGAAGTGACCGCGATACCGATCAGCGAAATCCCGGTCGGTACCACGCCGAATACGAGGTACTCCATCGCTACAGCAAAAATCGGCGGCAGGTAAAGCATGCTGGTTACCCGGGTTGCTTCGCCGTGGCGCATCAGCGTGTGTAGCGCGTTGACGGCAAGGATTGACGCCCCGATGACGAGAAATGCAATTGAACCCAGCAGAGGCCAGGACCATTGCACCTTCGCGCCTTCAAACGCGATGCTTAGTGGCAATAAAGCCGCAAGTGACACCGCAAACTGGATCAGTGCGCCCGAACGCAGATCGACTGTCGGGCAGAATTTTCGCTGGTATAGCGTACCCGCCGTTAATGCGGCGAGCCCGGTGATGACGGCAACCAGACTGCCGATTGTGACAGCACGAATGTCTACTTTGTGCCATACGATTAGCGCAACGCCGGCGAAGCCCAATGCGATACCGAGCCACTGCCGCGACGAGACACGGTCACCATTGCCGCGAGCGATCAATGCAGTGGCCAGCGGCTGCAGCGCCAGAATGACGGCCGCTATCCCGGCCGACATCCCCAGGTATTGGGCGTAGTGGCTGCCCGAAAGGTGTATCGCGTGCATGAGCAGGCCCGCGACAATAATATGCAGCCATTCCCGTTTGGTACTCGGCCACGCGGGCTTTATCCAAATGACCAGCGGGATCAAGCAAAGGATGCCGAACGCGAAGCGCAGTGACAGAAACGTAAATGGCGCGGCATATTGAATGCCGATCTTGGTGGCGATGAATCCGGAGCCCCAGACGACGACAAAATACCAGGCGAGCAGGGCATCATTGCGCTGCTGCTTCACGTGCAATCACCCAAAGGCAAAGTGCCCGTCCAGCTTGGCGTTTCAGGCAAAAATGCCTGAAAAGGCACGCCAATGCTAGAGTTTACGGTTTCATCACGCCTGCGTTCACTCATCTCCGCATGCGATCTTCGAGGATGAATCTGCTGCCCTGCTCAGCGATCATGACGGTCGGTGAATTGGTGTTGCCCGACGGGATCAAAGGCATGATCGACGCGTCAACCACACGCAGCCGCGCGACGCCGTGTACGCGCAGGCGCGCATCGACGACCGCGTTCGAATCCGCTGCCGGCCCCATCCTGCACGTTCCAACCGGATGGAAAATGGTCGTGCCTATGTTTCCCGCAGCGTTGGCCATCGCATCAAAGGTTTGAAACGATGGACCGGGCAAAAATTCTTCCGGTCGATATTTCGCCAAGGCTGGAGCGGCCGATATTTTGCGCGTGAGTTTCATCGAGTCCACCGCAACCTTGCGGTCCTGCGCGGTCGACAGATAATTGGGCTGAATGACGGGATGGGTATACGGATCTGCGCTTTGTATGCGCACAAAGCCACGGCTTTCGGGACGCAGATTGCACACGCTCGCGGTAAAGGCCGGGAACGGATGCGGTGGATCGCCAAACTTGTCCAGCGACAACGGTTGAATGTGATATTCGATATTCGCCGTTTGTTGTCCGGCATCCGACTTTGCAAACGCGCCCAATTGCGAAGGTGCCATCGTCAACGGGCCGGTCCGAAAAAGGGCGTATTGCATCGCCATCTGCGCCTTGCCGAAGAGGCTGTTCGACCATTCGTTCAACGTCCGTACGCCTTGCACCTTGAATGCCATGCGCAACTGCAGATGGTCTTGCAGGTTTTCGCCAACGCCTGGTAGATCGTGTGCGACGTTGACCCCGTGTTCCCGGAGCAAACGACTTGGCCCGACGCCAGACAGCTGCAACAACTGTGGTGAATTGACGGCCCCGGACGCGAGGATTGTTTCGCTGGATGCCTCGGCAAATAGCATTTCGTGGTCGCGTACAAACTCCACACCGGTTGCCTCCTGCTTTCCTTCCCGCAATCGAAAGCGGATCCTGGTGGCATGCACGTTCGTGAGCACGGTCAGGTTCGGTCTTTTCATCGCCGGTCGCAGAAACGCTTTTGACGCGTTCCATCTGACGCCTGTTCGCTGATTTACCTGAAAGCGCGCTGAACCGAAATTGTCGCCGCCGTTGAAATCGGCTATTTTGGGAACGCCACACTGCTCGGCTGCATCGCGCCACGTATCCAGAATTTCCCACTCGAGCCGTTGTTCCTCAACCCGCCATTCGCCGCCCGCACCGTGGAGTTCACTCACGCCGCCGTAGTGATCTTCGGAGCGTTTGAAAACCGGGAAGACATCCTTCCATGACCATCCAGGATTGCCACTTGCGGCCCACGCGTCGTAGTCGCGCGATTGCCCGCGCATGTAGACCATCGCGTTAATCGACGAGCAGCCGCCCAGCACTTTTCCCCGCGCGTAAAGAATGGAACGACCATTCAGGCCCTCGCATGGCTCGGTGCGGTAGCACCAATCCGTGCGCGGATTTCCGATGCAATAAAGGTAGCCAACCGGAATATGGATCCAGATCCAGTCATCCTTGCCGCCTGCCTCGAGCAGCAGAACACGAACGGTTGGATCGACGGACAGGCGGTTGGCAAGAACGCAGCCTGCCGTGCCTGCACCGACGATCACATAGTCATAGGTTCCAAAGATATTGCTCATGACGCCTCTTGTTGTCTGCCGAGACGATAGAATAGTGCGAAAAGCGGCCGTCTACAAATTCGGTCGCAGCGCGCACGAAACAATGGGAGGGGTTCACTTGGCGGCATGGGATTCCATCGGCAATCTATGGACGCGACGTGCTACGCGCAGCGCTGCGCTATTGGCGATCGCAATCATCGTATTCTCCTTCCTCTGGAGTTTCCCGAATCGCAATCAATCGCTCGTCAGCCTGCTGGAACGTCTGTCGTTTGACCTGCAGATGCAGGTGATGCGTGATTTTTTTCCACGCCCTGCCAAGATCGAACCGGTTTTGATCGGGATGGACGAGGCATCCGAAGACATATTCGAAGAGCCTCTGGCGATGTGGCATGAGCACCTCGGCAAGGCGATGCGCGCGCTTGCCGCGGTGAAACCCGCTGTGGTGGGTGTTGATATTCAATTGCCGCCAAAATCGTTCGACAAAATCAAGCCGGGTCTTGATCGAGCTTTGCTCACCGCCTTGCTTGAACTCAAGCAGGTGTCACCGCTGGTCGTAGCCCATACCGTGGATCGTGCCGGTTTTATCGCGCCCATCCACAAGCCGTTCCTGCGCGTTCTGGGAGACGAAACCTTCGCCATCGACAAAATAGTTGAGGATCCCGACCGCGTCGCGCGCCGGTTTAGCGAGACGGGTATCGTGAACACAGGGACTTACCCCGTGTTCGCCGCCGAGATCGCTCGGAAAGCGGGGCGCCAGTCGGGTGAAGGCCTCATCGATTTTTCTGTGGGTGGTTTGATTCGCTATGTTCCAATCCAGCAAGTGCTTGAATGGCAGGAAACAAACAATGTCAGGGAGCTCAGGCGGCTGTTTGCCGGCAAAGTAGTGCTCATTGGGACTGTCGCGAGATCGCAGGATCGTTGGAAACTGCCCGTGGGCCTTTCCGATTGGGAGCGAGGTGGAACGGGCGCTGGCGAACAGGAATTGGACACGAATCAACCCGGCGTGACGATTCACTACCAGGTCTTGCGAAATTTGCTCGGTGATGGATTGCTGACACCGCTAGCCAGTTTTTGGCAATGGCTAATTTGCGCTGCTCTGCTGGCGTTTGTATTTTTGCCTTCGAGCCGGCGCACTTACCTGTTCGCTTTTATCGTTGCACCGCTCACCTTTCTTGCGCTTTCCGTGATGCTCATCACAGCCAATTGGTATATTCCTGCGCTGACTTTTACGCTGGTGTTGTGGATTGCGGTTGGGGTGGGCGCAGTAGCGGATGGGATGCAGACATTGGCAGAAAAGAATCGATTCAAGTTGTCGTTCTCTGGAAGCGTATCGCCAGCGGTGTTGCAGGAAATGCTGGCGGGCAATTTGTCTGCTGGTATCTCGGCGAAAACGGCTGATGTGTGTGTCATGTTCAGTGACATCCGTGGTTTTACCGGGATTTCGGAGTCACTTTCTCCAGAAGAGGTAACCTCGTTACTGACGCGTTATTTTGACCGCATGGTCGGCTCGGTGCACCGCTTTGGGGGCACCATGGATAAATTCATGGGCGACGGCATGATGGTGTTGTTTGGCGCGCCGCGCAGCCTCAGCAATCCCTGTGAGTCTGCGGTCAGATGCGGTTTTGACATGGTGGAGCAGCTTCGAAAATTAAATGACGAATTCGCAACGGAAGGATTGCCACCTGTAGCGATTGGAATAGGCATAAACTATGGAAAAGTCGTGGTCGGCAATATTGGCTCAACCGAACGGCATAATTATTCGGCGATCGGCGACGCGGTGAATGTGGCCTCAAGGATTGAAGGACTGACGAAACGTCTGGGAACGCCAATCGTGATGACCGATCAGGTAAAGACGCAACTGCCAGCGGGATTCGACATGATTGATTTTGGTGAACAAGCGCTGCGCGGCCATAGCGCGATGCAATTGTGGGGGGTGAAGGCGGTGGCACCTTCGCTGCATTGAGTGGACCGTCATTTTGACCATCGGTAGGTTTGCAAATGTGGAGGGCAGTATGAAAACAAAATATCTCTTTTCGGCGCTCGTGGTTTCCTTGTTTACGCTGGTGGCGCAGGCGCAGGGAAGTGGCATCGCTTTCGTCACTGATGTCAAAGGTGACGCGGTAATGGACGCTGCCAAAGCGACGCTTATGGCTGAGGTAAAAAAGGGCGCGCGCATCAGTTGCACGAAAGATTGTTCTGTGGGCGTGATGTACCTGATTTCCGGCAAGGAGTACGTATTGAAGGGTCCAGGCGATTTTCTGGTGGGCGATAGCGAAGTAATCGCCAAGATTGGTCCGCCGCCGACGATGCGTGATACCAACTGGAAGGTCTCTTCAAAAGTTGTCGCACAAGTGGCGCAAACGTCTAGCGCCTCGATTCGCATGCGCAGCTTGGGGGGCACACAGAAAAATGAACCTGCGCCGTTACTGCCAGAACGCCTGATTTACCCAAGGGACACCACCGTCGCGACCCTACAACCTGCCTTTCGCTGGGCTTCTGCCAACCCGAAGGGACCGTTTGAGTTTGAATTGAAGGCAAGCGCCGGAGCGAAATCGCTTTATAAAGCGAAGTCCAATGCGATGTCCCTGGTCTTGCCGAAGAATATCAAGCTTCAACCCGATGCGGAATACAACTGGATGGTTAAGGCAGCAGGCAGTGAGGTCGGCATGACGACTTTCAGGACATTGCCCACGCATTCGCTGGATCTGACGCAGAAGCGCAAGCCCGATGACAAGGCACCGTTTTCGGACTGGTTGCTCTACGCCTTGACGCTCAAAGACGTGGGCGCGGATCAGGATGCCGGTGAAATTTGGACCAAGCTGGCCAAGGACAGGCCCGACCTGCCCGAGTTGGCGGCACTGGCCAAGTAGGCAACGTGTTCTGATGCGGCGTACTGACTTCGGTTGGTACGCCGTTTGTCATTTTATGTGTCCAAGTCATTGCATCCTTCGCTTTTTGCGCAATAATCAACGTTCTTACATGATTGTGGCCATGCGACCATTTATTTTTACTGCGGCCTTGAACATTCGACGATTCAGCGCCTTGCTGCTGTTCGCAGCAGCGCTGTTTTTGCCCGCAGTCAGTGTAGCCGCCAATGATGACCGCGTCGCGCTGGTGATCGGCAACGATCAGTATCCTGCTGATCCATTGCGGAATGCCGCAAATGACGCGCAAGCGGTCGCAAAAACACTTAGCGACCTGGGCTTTAAAGTGATGATCAAGACCAACGCTGACTACGCCACAATGCGTAGCGTGGCGGTTGAGTTCGCCAGAGTCATGGAGGGGGCCACCGCAGCGGTGTTCTACTATGCCGGACATGGCATTCAGTACCGAGGCCAGAACTACCTTATTCCGATCGATGCCAAGCTCACATCGGAAGCCTCAATTGCATTCAATGCGATGCCTGTGACGCAGATCCTCGACACCATGGACGAGGCCAAAGTGCGCCACAAATTCATTATTCTTGATGCGTGCCGCAATAATCCCTTCAGTAACGTCTTCACTTCGACAGGTTTGGCCAAGATTCAAGCACCGGCCGGAACCATTGTTTCCTTCGCGGCGGCGGCTGGTCAGGTTGCGCCGGATGGGGCCGAAGGCGCGAACAGCCTCTATACGAAAACAATGATCCGCGAAATGCGCGATCCGCAGCAACAGGCCGCAGCGATGTTTCAACGCGTGCAAACGCTGGTCGCGCAGGAAAGCCTGAACAAGCAGCTGCCTGAATTTCACAACACCCCATTGTTTCGTGTTCCATTTTTCTTTGCGGAACGCAGCGGCCAGGTGGCTGTCACGGCGCCCACACAATCCTCGGGTTTGTCAGGGGATGCACAAGCCGCCATTGAGGGCGAATTCTGGCGAAGCGCGAAGGAAGGCAGGAGGATTGAAGGGTTTCAGTTGTATATAGAGAAATATCCAAATGGTAACTTTGCGTCACTGGCGCGGCTTGAAATTGATCGCCTGAAGCGGGAAATCTCCCAGCAACAGGTGGCAGCTACGCCGCTCGCGGCGGGCAACGTCGCGGCAGCGCCCGTGCTTGTTGCGGAGTCAAGCCCAGCGCGCTTCGGGTCGCCACCGGTTTCAGCTTCGACGATTATGGCGGACCGGGCACCTGCGTCAGCACCGCCGACTGTTGTCGCCAGTGCGAGGCCCGTGGAGACCAGCCATGCCAGCGATTCGCGCGGGATTGAAATAAAAACTGCGAACACGAATGCTCCCGCTCCCAGGCCGATTGAGTCGGTGCCACTTGCCTCTCCGGTATCGCGTACCGGCAGCGCTGGTGCGCCCGGCGCGGACATGGTGGCGGCGATTTCGCCCGAACAAAGGTCCACTTTGCCTGCAGCGCCTGCAGTTGCAAAGGTGCTGTCTGGCCTCATCCCTTTCCCTGAGGACGCAATTTACAACGGCGAATACAAAGAAACACGGGACAAACTGCAAATCTTGCATGGTCAAGGCGAATTCATTTCAAAAGCGTTCCGTTACAAAGGTGAATTCCGAGACAATAAAAAACAGGGCAAGGGTGCCTATATTTGGTCCAACGGCAACCGCTATGAGGGCGATTTTGTGGATGACGAACCTTCGGGTCGCGGCAAATTTGTCTTTGCCAGCGGCGACCAATATGAGGGCGAATATTCCAGAGGCGCGTTCAATGGAAAAGGAGTTTTCATCTCCAGGAACGGCGACAGAACCGACGGCACTTTCGTCAACGGTCAGGCGACTGGGCCGGCGATCTACGTCTTTGCCAGCGGCGACAAATACGAAGGTGAAATGGCGGGTGGCAAGATGTCCGGCAAAGGCACGTTCACAACCAAGAGCGGTGACCGCTGGGAAGCAACCTTCGTCAATGATCGCGCCAACGGCAAAGGGGTGTATTACTTTTCCAATGGTGATCGCTACGAAGGAGATTTCACCAACGGCGCGATGACCGGCAGTGGGTCGTATTTCTATTCCACTGGCTACAAATCCGAAGGTAGTTACGTTAACGCGCAACTGAACGGTGAAGGAAAATTTTATTTCAATGATGGCGGCTGGTTCGAAGGCATCTTCGAACAGGGCCTGAAGCGCGCGAAAGGATTTTCGGTTTCAAAAGATGGCACCAAGCGCAGCGCCGTCATGGTCGATGGCCAGGTTAAACTGGACGGCGGCTGATTGCGTGACCGATGGGGCTGATACTCGCCATTCCAATCGGGGCTGCGGGTTGCAAGGCCATAACAGTAGCCGACGAACACACAGCGCCATTCGTGGGCTCAGGTCGTGTGCGCGTGTTGGCGACGCCCGTGATGATCAATCTGTTCGAAGCCGCAGCGCTCGACGCTATCGAACACCTGTTACCGGATGGACATCAAAGCCTTGGCACCCATCTCGACGTTTCCCACCTCGCCGCGACACCGGTTGGAATGAAGGTGACGGCCACCGCTGAAGTAATCGCCGTGGAAGGGCGCGCCGTCAAATTCAGGGTCAGTGCAAGAGACGAGCGCGATCTGATCGGTGAAGGCGTGCATGATCGCGTGGTCGTGAACGTGGCTAAATTTGACGTTCGAGTGCAGCAGAAAATCGCCGCGTGCAAAAAGTAATCCGCGCCGAACGCCAAGCGTGGTGGGGTCCTCAGGCATGTCGGCACAGAAAGCCAGATCGGCATGCGTCGTTTTAACCCCTGCGCCTAAGGATTTTTCTGCCGCGCTGGTGTTATCGCTGGCCGTATCGACTCGCGTATCTTCGGCAATGCCGCGCGTGCAGCATCTTCGCCGCGCCGGATACACATCAGACGATACGTTTCGCTTATGCCGGCGTAATAGTTAAGATCCGGATGGATAAAGATATCCGCCAAGGCACGCTCGCCTTTGATGAGTGCCGCGCGTTTTCGGTCCCGCGTCTTCCACGCTTCTGGTGCGTCAACGGGTGTTTTTTCGAGGTACGCGGATACATCTACCGCGATCACGACTTCCGCACCCAAATCACGTGCGGCGCGGATGGGTACAGGCTGAGCCTCATCTCCGTCGTGATATTCCACGCCAAGAATGCGTACCGGCGCAAATTGGCCGGGCGTTGCGCTTGACGCACG
>JANYHZ010000265.1 GCA_025362135.1 Betaproteobacteria bacterium
GGTGGCTTACCAATCGGTGCCCAGTTCAGCCTTGCAAGTGAACGAGCGCTGGGACCGCTTCGACGATCTCGATCACGAGACGCTCGAAACGGCGTGGGAACTGGGCGCATGGAATCTGGAGCGCGTCGAAGCGCAGCCATTCTTGCGGCTGGGTGCGGACACACATGAGACGGTGGCGGGCATGCATGCGTTCGGCGCATCGCCGATTTGTATCGACGGTGAGTCACCCATCGTTGCCGACGTGCCGGACTGCGACGACCTGATTCAATCCGCAGCGCGCGAAGGGTACGTGCAATGGCTGTTTCGCCCGGTACGCGGCGGATTGTGGCCTGAGTGCGCGGACGACATCACACTTGAAACCGGCGGGTACCGCAATCCAACCTGTCCGCTGCTGAGCAAACCGGTGGCGGCAGCAGCATTTCGCACCAGAGCGCGCAAAGTAATTTATCCGTTTGGCCGGAGTCGAATGGCGTTGCTCGGCAACGCCTGAATTACGCCAATATCCCGCTAAAAAGCCGCGCTCGCGACGGTCGAAATAACACCGGCATTTCGTGTGCAGTGAGAAATCTGCTTTTGCCCTGCTGATACAGCAGATTTCTCACCGATGAAAGCTGGTTCGACATGACAGGCAAATAATATTGCCACGCGGTCGGTGTTAGCGCTTATTTCCAGCCAGCCTCTTTGCTGCAGGCGGTCGTCTCGGCCTTGTGGGTTTTTTCCCACGTCGTGATCGACGCTGTTTCGTTCTTTTCCATCTTGTCGTTCATGCAAGTGCAATATTTCTTGACGACCGGTTCGGTCGCGCCTTCGTCCTTGTTGTCGCGAACACACTTGGCGATCCATTTGTCATCGTCGGCATCCGCCATGGCAGGGCCACCGACCAGCGAAAGTGCGAAGCAGGACGCCGCGAAAAGTGTGGCGAGTTTTGTTTTCATGATGATGTCCCTATTAAATTTGAGAAAGTGTCACGGATTTCCCCGAGTTTGTGGCCAGCCACATATCCTTGGAAAAATGGCGGGCTTATTTACATATCGGATTTTGTGGAGCGCGACTATCATCGATTTGAAAATATATTCTGGAGAATAGAAGGGTACGGCAAACACGAACACCGGCGGGCCTCCTGGCGGCATTTATGTCTGTAAGCCGCACCAGTCCTTGACTTTCCTCTCAAAACCCTACCACTCCACCGTCACTGCGCGGATCAAACCCACCCGTCAGCCCGCCATCCCGCGCCCGGATCAGCGCGCCCGCATGCCCGACACTTTCATCAAATTCGCCCAGCCGTTCCAGCTCGTGCCCGCGTGCGTGCAATCCTTCAAATACCGATGCATCAAATCGCGACTCCAGCTTCAATGTGTCCGACGGGTTCCCCCAGGTGCGCCCCAGCAACCAGCGCGGTGCGGCAATCGCATCCTGCGGGCTCATGCCGAAGTGGGCGATACGGGTGAACACCGCGCACTGCGTCTGCGGCTGACCGTCGCCACCCATGGTTCCGTAGGGCATGACGCGGCCATCGTTGAACAGGGCCAGCGCGGGGTTCAGCGTGTGGAAGGGTTTCTTGCCGGGCCTGATCGCGAGTAGCGCTTTGGGGTCCAGCGAAAAGCTGGCACCTCGGTTTTGCCAGTTGATACCGGATTCCTTGAGCACGATACCGGTGCCGAATTCGTGATAGATCGACTGGATGAACGATACCGCGCGGCCTTCTTTGTCGATGACGCCCATCCACACGGTGTCGCCCGGGTTTGCATTCTTGCCCCAGGGGGCGGCGCGGTCGCGGCGGATTTTGGCGGCCAGTGTCGCCACGATATCGTCGTCCAGCAATGATTGCGCGTGCACCGCCATGTGCGCCGGATCGGTCACGTATTTGTCGCGGATGGCGAATGCCTGCTTGGTGGCTTCCACGCAGAGGTGCACGTACTCTGCACCCAAAGGGTCCAGCCCCTTCAAGCCTATTTTGTCGAGGATGGCGAGGATCAGCAGTGACACCACGCCCTGTGTGGGCGGGGTCATGTTGTATAGCTCGCCCAGCGAATGCTTTATGGTCAGTGGCTCGCGATAGAGCGCTTCATGTTTCACCAGATCGTCGCGTGAGACCGGACTGCCGACGCTGGCCAGATCCTTGGCGATGCTTTGCGAAATATCGCCGCGATAGAAATCCTGTAGCCCCGCCTTGGCCAGATACTCCAGTGTATTCGCGAGGCGCGGCATCGCGAAGCGCGATCCGGCAGCGGGTGCCGCATTGTTCACCAGAAAACTCTCCGCAAAGCCCGGTTGCGGGCTGAGCTCCACCATTTTGGCGGCGGTGCTCGCGTACTGGCTGTGGGTGACGATGATTCCCTCGCGCGCACGCGTGATCGCATCACTGACCAACATCGACAACGGCATTTTGCCGCGCCAGCTTTTTGATACTTCCAGCGCAGCATCCCAGCCGGAAATGGTGCCAGCAACGGTATTGGCGGCAAACGGTCCGCGAATCGGAATGGAGTCGACGCGTTGCAGGCGATAGAAGTCGAGCGTTGCACTTTGGGCTGCTGCGCCACAGGCATCGATGGCAATGGGCTTTCTGGCGGGATCGTGAATCAGCCAGAATGCGTCGCCGCCGATGGCAGTCATGTGTGGATAGACGACAGCGATGGTCGCGGCCGCAGCGACCATCGCCTCGATGGCATTGCCGCCTTCGCGCAGAATATGCACTGCGGCTTCGGCGGCAGCGGCATGTGGTGCGACAGCAATGCCGTTTTGGTATTGTGATTGCATTGATTTGTTTCCTCTCTGCAAGAATTATGCACGACCCCGCCCGGTATAATCGCCCTCCTTTCCTGCGCTTTCCCCGCGTTCGGTTTTAAGCGCCTTACCCCATACGTTCATGAATGTTTTTTTCGAAGAAGACGGCGGCTTCAAAGTCGGGCATGTGATGTCCGATATCGGCACGTCGTTACAAATTGAATCGATCTCCGGCAAACGCAGCAAGATCAAGGCGAACGCGGTCGTACTGCGCTTTGAATCTGCCCTTGAACAGTTTCTGCCCTCGGCGGAAGCGCTCGCTGCCGACATCGATCCTGATTTTCTGTGGCAGGTTTGCGGGAAGGACGAATTCGGCTGTGAAGAACTGGCGCTGGAATATTTTGGTCACAAGCCTTCTTCCCCTGAAGCTGCCGCTGCTGCACTGAAACTGCACGGCGCGCCGATGTATTTCTACAAACGCGGCAAAGGGCGCTATCAAGCTGCGCCGGAAGAAAACCTGAAGGCGGCGCTGGCCTCGATCGAACGAAAGCAACGCGAAGCTACGCTGATGGCTGGCTGGGTGGCGCAATTGAAATCCGGTGTGATGCCGGAAGAAATGCGCTCGCATCGCGATACGCTGCTTTACAACCCCGACCGGAACACCCTGCTGGTGAAAGCCTGTGAGCTGGCGGTGGCCGAAACACATACCTCGCTGCCGCTGCTGTTTTTTCAGGCCGGTGCCTGGCTAAACAAGGAAACCGCGCAGCACGACTATCACGTGGGTAAATTTCTGGCCGATTATTTTCCGCGAGGCCGTGAATACAAAGGAATAGTCGACGGGCTGACCGACGCGACCGCGCTGGAAAAATTGCCCGTTGCCGACGTGCGCGCGGTCAGCATTGACGACGCAACAACGACCGAAATTGACGACGCATTCTCGATCAATTACCTCGATGCAGATCGCGTCGAAATCGGCATCCACATCGCCGCACCGGCGCTTTACTTCAGCAGCGACAGCGCGCTGGAAAAACTCGCCAATGACCGTCTTTCGACTGTGTATTTTCCTGGCGAAAAAATCACCATGCTTCCCGGCGAAGCGGTCGTACAGGCGACGCTGGCCGAAGGGCGCCTCTGTCCTGCCGTTTCGTATTACGCGACTTTTTCAACGCAGACCTTTGCGCTTGAACACACACGCTCGGCCATTGAGCGGGTGCACATCGAGAAGAATCTGCGCATCAATGAACTCGAGAAATATTTTGACGACACTGCCGTGACCAGCGGTATTTCTGTTGGCGCGTTTGGCGAAGAGCTGATTCTGCTGCATAAAGTCGCCCGGGCGCTCGGTGCAAGGCGCGGCAAAAACGAGAACGAGCAGGACCGGGTTGATTACAACTTCGAGATCAGCGATGGGCGCGTCGCCATCAGCACGCGTAAACGTGGCAATCCGATCGACACCGTGGTCTCCGAGTTGATGATTTTCGTCAACAGTGAATGGGGCAAGCTGTTGGCCACCAATGGGGTGGCCGCCATCTATCGTGTCCAGCAAAACATGAAAACACGCATGACGACCGATGCCTTGCCGCACGAAGGTTTGGGCGTTGCGCAGTATGCGTGGTCGAGCTCGCCGCTGCGCCGCTACGTGGATTTGATCAATCAGCGACAACTCATCGCGCATATCCGCAATGAGTCACCGCCCTACCCAAGGCGTTCGCCGGTTCTCAATGAAATCGCGCGCCGCTTCGATGTGACTTACGACGCCTACAACGAATTCCAGCGCAATCTGGAGCGCTACTGGTGCCTGCGTTATTTTGAACAGGAAGGGATCAGCCAGTTCGACGGCACGATGATTCGCGACGAGTTGGTGCGCGCCAACGATTTGCCGCTGGTCGTGAAACTGGCGAAGAACCCCGAGCTGCCTCCCAAAACGCCCGTTCGTGTACAGGTGGGGCCGTTGAATTATTGGGACGTGGCCGGTGAATTTTCACTTGTCGCGTCGCCCGAATCGATATAACGCTTTAGAATCTGGGGATGCATTTCCCGCCCGTCGCGATGTTCGATAAACCCCGCGAACTCGCCCGCCACTGGAACACCCGAATCGATGCCAGACTCGATGCGATGGCCGCTCTCCCCCCGCCGCCGGTATTCCTTTCTGTGCAGAAAATACTTGCCGTTTCGGTGCCTACGCAAGTCGCGGTGTGTACTTCGGTCTCCATTCATCTATTCCTGATCCTCGCCGTCGGTGCGCAATTTTTCGATCCGAAGAATTTCATGCCCCCGCACAATGCGATGGATGTGGTGCTGGTCAATGCAAAATCGGCGAACAAGCCGACCAAGGCCGACGCACTTGCACAGGCGAACCTCGATGGCGGCGGCAACACGGATGAAAAGCGCCGCGCAAAGACACCGCTCCCGGCGGTCGATCTGTCGGCGGCAAGAAATGAACAAATTGCGCAGCAACGCGTGCGGCAACTCGAACAGGAAGTCAAAACGTTGATGACGCAGGCGAAATCGAACGCCAAAGTCCTGCAAGGGGAAACCAATCAGCAACCATCCGGCGCGCCGAAGCCACTGAGCGCAACCGAACTGCTGCAACAGTCCATGGAAATTCGACGCCTGGAGGCGGAGCTTGCGCGCGAGCACGAAGCCTATCAGCAGCGCCCGAAACGGGCCTATGTGGGCGGGCGCACCATGGAGTATCGTTTTGCCGGTTACGTCGAGAATTGGCGCTTGAAGATTGAGCGCGTCGGCAACCTCAACTATCCAGAAGAAGCCAGGGGCAAAGGTTTGCAGGGGCAATTGCAGTTGACGGTGGCGATCAAGGCGAACGGCGAAGTCGAGGAAATCAAGGTCAACCGCTCGTCCGGCAGCAAAGTCCTTGATCAAGCCGCGAGACGCATCGTAATGCTGTCGGCACCGTTTGACCGGTTTCCGGATAGCTTCAAACGCGATACCGATATCCTGCACATTACGCGCACCTGGATTTTTGGCCGGGACGAAACGCTGACATCGAAGTAATTCTTGTAGGTGTTGCGCACACGACTTATGCAGGTCGTTCACTACCAGACATATCTAACGCTTCCGCCAATAAACACTCTGCTGGTCGATCACGTGCAACGTATCCGTGATCCCTCGCTCCATACGGAAGTCATCAATCGCACGCTTACAGGGCGGACAGGAACCGTAGTCGTCGACAATCACAAATCCACCGTGCGCGACCTTGTCGTAAAGCGGCAACAGCGCGGTCATGGTCGACTCGTACAAATCGCCGTCCAGCCGCAAAATCGCCAGCTGTTCTATCGGCGCAACGGGCAGAGAATCCTTGAACCAGCCCTTGAGAAATTGCACTTTGTCGTCGAGCAAGCCATAGCGTTGAAACAATTGCTGCACATCTTCAAGCGGCACGGCGAGCACGGGCAGCACATCACGGCTGATATTGAAGCCCTCGTCTTCAGGCCAGGTTGGCGGCGGCACACCTTCAAAAGAATCTGCGGCCCAGATGGTTCTGTCGGTGACGCCGTGCGCGACAAGAATGCCACGCATGAATATGCACGCACCACCGCGCCAGATACCGGTTTCGATGAAGTCACCGGGAACGTTTTCGGTGAGAACGGTTTCCATGCACTGCTGGAGGTTATCGAGCCGCTTTCTGCCAATCATCGTATGCGAGAGTTCGATCAGGTTGCGCAGTTCGTGCGCTGCCCTGCTGGTGCCGTCGGCCATTTTTTGCAACAGCGTGATGGTGTTTCCGGCCAATTTGGCATCGCGCAATGACGTCAGCAACGCAGGCTGGCTCTGCACAATATTGAAGTAGTCGTTGAAATTGACGACACCCCCGTTTAGTCTGCTGATGAATGTATGCAAAATGCGCGCCTCATTTTCCACATAGAGCTCATTCAAAAGCGAGGACTTGAGAAGCTCGATGTACTTGATGGCGATTTCCGACTGGATCATTGTTTTTTACTCGAATCATTAAAAGCATATTTTCCGATAAACCCGCGGTCAATGATGTCTTTCCAGCGCCACACCCAGCCACCCTCCCAGGCGAGATTGCCCCACGAACCAATCGCATATTTGTCGCCCGCGCTGATTAAATACAATGAGCGTTTCTGCGGAACATAGCGCTGCGGTGATTCACCTCGCAAGGCACGGCGCAAGTTTTCATTCAACGGCGAGCCCGCTTTTACCGCGTAAACACCCGACCGTGGCCGTGGATGCTGCTCCATTGTTGCGCAATCGCCGGCGGCAAATACATTGGCATGCGATACCGACTGCAGGCACTCGTTGACCAGAATGAAGCCGTCCTGGTCGGTGATCAGCCCCGACTCGCGTGGCCAGGTTGCAGCCGAGGCACCGGTGGCGGCAATGACGGCATCGGCGTCGACCACGGCACCGGAGACGAGTTGTACCCCCGTTGGCATGACCCTGGAAGCCGCCTGCCCGGATAGCACAGCGATGCCACGTTCGCGCATGATGCGAGCAAGTCGCGGACCGACGCTGCCGGGTAGCGTGTTCGCCGCCGAAATCAACGTCACGCCAAGGTTATGGTTGCGGAACCGTTGCTGCATCGCCAGCGCCAGCTCCACGCCGCCCGCGCCCGCGCCAACGAAGGCAACACGGGTCCGTTCGCCGCGCGCATGCCGCTCTTCTATGTCGCCGGCCAGCCTCGCATACGATTCGATAAACGCTTCGATGGGCCGGATCGGAATTGCATGCTCTGCCAACCCGGGAACCATCGATAGATTGGCCACCGGCCCGGTATCGATGGACAGCAGGTCAAACGGGATTTCCTGTCCATCGTCGCAATGAATGATGCTGCGCGAAAAATCGATGCTCGACGCTGCGGTCTGATGGAAACGCACACCGGCAAGTGCGGCCAACGGCGGCAGGGGAATCACGCACTCCTCAATTGTGTAGTGCCCTGCAACCCAACCCGGCAACATGCCTGAATAGACTTGCCGCGCGTATGGCGATATCAGCGTGACCTCGACCTCGTCGAATGGCTGCGGTGCCAGCAGGGTAAGCGACTTCAGCACATGTACGTGCGCGTGGCCGCCACCGAGCAGGACGAGTTTTTTCATTTATTTCTTATGCTGACGTCGCCATACCAGGTGGTCACATGCTCACCGGTATTGTCGGTATCGTTGCCGACAGCCACACCCGTGACTGCAGGTGCATCGACGCCAAATGCTTCGCGGAAATCCGCAGCGATGTCGCGCGATTCGGTCATCCATTTTTCGATATTGGTGGTACCGCTTTGCAGCACGATCATGCGTACACGGTTGGTGTACGGGCTCCATTGCGTGTGACCCACGCGACGGCTGTTGTCCCACACATAGCAAAGTGCTGCCGTCGGCACGTCCGGCCCCGCAATCATGCGTGCAAACCGGAGTTTGGTGCGATCAGCAAAAGACAGCGAGTCTATCGATACATCGAAAAACACATAGACGCGGGCGGCGAAATCATCGCCTGTCTTGGCGCTCATGTCGGCGTTATCGAGCATGTGATTTACCTTCCAGCGCCACTCAAGCGAGACGTTCGCCGCACCGGCAGGTGTCGTTAGTGGCAATCCGAGGCTGCCCGCACTATTTTCGGAATCCACGCGCAATACGGTCTTGCCTTCATCCGCCACCAACGAAAATTTATTTCGTGCAATCTTTGGCACGATGATGATGCGAAATTCTTTCGGCAGGTCTTGTCCTGGCTTGAGGGAGGAAAATAATGGCGGCAGCCCGGCGCTCCACGCGAGCATCGACAGCGGCAGCATCACGAGCATAATCGGCCTTGTTTTCATAGCGGCTTTGAGAATGCCAGTGGGGGATTCAGCGACGTGAGTCGCGGCAAATCCTCGGGACGATCCACGTCCCAAAGCGTTTCCATCTCGTGCCACGACAAGCCGACGGCGCGCAATCGAGCACGCTGCTGCGTCAGCACGGCACCCGTGCCCCAATCGATATCATCGAACATCATGGCGTCGGTGCGGCGGGCACCGATCAGCACATACCCGCCGTCGTCGGCCGGGGTCAGTACCACGTCGTGTGTGGCCAGTTGTTCAATGGCTTGTTGCAAATGTCCCGGCGTAAATACCGGGCAATCAGCACCGACTATTACTACCTGAAGCCAGTTTTCGAGCGCATTGTCGAGCGTGTGCAGCATGCGTGCGCCGAGGTTGCCTGCGCGCAATTGTTCGGTGACGCCGATACCCAGGTTCGCGGCACAGCTTGCAAAAAACGCGTGTGAAGCATCGGGTGCGCCCGCCAGCATCACGTCCGCGCCGCTGGAGAGTGCGGTTTGCAACACGCATTGGGTGAGCGCGCTATGCAATTGAGCGGCGGCGTGCGCACCAAGTGCCGGGATGAGACGCGTTTTAACCTCACCGGGCACCGGTGCCTTGGCAAATACCACGATGACGGCGTCACTTGCCATGGTACGCACGATGCAGCGCGACCGGATCCGCGCCAAAGAAATACGCCAGTCGAATTCGCCACATCAACAATATCGTGCGCCAAACACCGTGCTTTTCCCAACGGCGGCCGGAGGTGATTATTTTTTGCGTGAGGCATAGTGGTGCCCCGTTTTTCTTGAGCGCGACACAGATTGCCACATCCTCCATCAGTGGCATGTCGGCAAAACCGCCGACCACCTTGAACGCATCGGCTGTCATGAACAGTCCCTGATCTCCGGTGGCGACGCCGGTAAGTCTGGAGCGATGGTTCATGAACCAGGCCACTACCGGCAGAAAAAAATGTTGGCCTTTGATCGTCACATCGAATCGGCCCCAGGTACGTGATGCCGATTGCAGCCCGTTGGCAATCAAGGCGTCAGCATCCTGCGGCAGGATTGAATCCGCATGCAGAAACAGCAAAGTGTCGCCCGTCGCGATAGCGGCACCGGCGTTCATTTGACCTGCCCGACCTTTGCGGGGTTTGATCACGTGATCCACCATCGGCGCGGCCAGTTTGGTTGTGTTATCTGCGCTGCCGCCGTCGGCCAGTATGATTTCGACGCCGCGCGTGCGCATCGCCTGCAATGGCTTCAATGTGGCGAGGATATTGTCGGCCTCGTTGAGCGCGGGAATGACGATGGAAAGTCGCATGGCAACATTGTAGCGACGCGCATACGCCAGCGATAAATAGTCAAACTCAAGCTATGGCGCGCTTTCTCAAGGATTTTTGCTTCAAACGCCGCACCAATACTGGAGTTTTGCTAATTGGCGCCGTTCAGATTCCAGTCGTACTCCAGATGCGAAATGGCAGCTTTTTTGTCTGCGATGACTTGCTGGTCCGCCGGGCTGTCCGCGAGCAGTTTTGCATAGCGTGAAAAGTAATCTTCGCGGCTGGTAATCGCGGGTGTCTTTCCATCGAAGCCTTTGTAGCCACTCGCCCAGTCTTCCTTGAACCAGTTAAAGATCTGCGACACTTCCAGCTTGCCGTTCGCATAACGGTTACGCGAACGGTCGGAGAGGAAGCGTACCGCTTGTTCTTCGAGTTGCTTGTCGAGGCGGTCGGCGACAAAGGCTTCTTCACGCAGCGCCGGGCAGCCGATTGACGCGCAATTGGCCGCGTAGTGCACGCGTACTTCGTTGTAGACGCCGGCTTTTCTCAGCATTTCATGCTCGACTTTATCGAGGAAGGCATCCTGACCGAACAGCTTGAAGAATTTGCGTTTCCAGCGATTGTCGAACACGCTACCGATGTCCTTGATCGACTTCACCGGATAGTTTTGCAGCATCAGATCGAGCGTCTGGCCGTTGTAGACATTAATGAGGAACGCGATTTGCTGCGGCTTGGTCCAGGCATTGAATTCGGCCTCTTTCACACTCGAAAGCGAATCGAGATAGGCCTTGAGCTGCGGCTGATCTTTCTTGAACTCGACGTATTTCACCTTGCTCGATTTCCCGCCATCGGCCAGCACGACGTGCTTTTTTAGCAGCGCCGTGAATGCGGCGTGGGAGTGATCGAAGGTTTGGGCAGAGGCAAGCGACGCGAAGCACATCGCCGCAAATGCTAAAAGGAATTTTTTCATGACAGGAAACCCTCCAAATATCGTCGTCCCCTTCTGCGCGGGGACAACGGCGTGATCAGTGATGCGCCGGCTCCTTCGGATATGCCGGCGTGTTGTCTGGTGACACAACGAGCGAGATCGCTTTTCCGAGGACAGTTCCAAGGCTTCCATCCCCGCGCGTCCAGTCGTTCAGCGCTTTTGCCACCGCAAGTTTACCGACTGTCGCCGTTGAGCGCTTATAAATGCCGGCGGCATATTTGTTGGCCTCGCCCAGCGTTGGATAGATGTGAATGGTATTGAGAATGCCCTCCAGCCCGAAGCCATGCTTCATGCCAGCCACAAATTCCACCAGCAAGTCACCGGCGTGTTCGCCGACGATGGTGGCACCCAGAATTTTGTCACTGCCCTTGGGCGTGATCACTTTGACAAAGCCATGCGCCTCACCGTCGGCGATGGCGCGGTCGAGATCGTCGATGCCGTAGACGTGCACATCGTGCGCGATTTTTTGCTCGACGGCTTCCTGCTCGTTGATGCCTACCCGTGCGACTTCCGGATCGGTAAAGGTTGCCCAGGGAACCACCGAATAATCAACTTTGAATTTCTTGAATTTTCCAAACAGTGCATTCACCGACGCGAACCACGCCATATGTGCCGCCGTATGCGTGAACTGGTATGGGCCGGCCACATCGCCGCAAGCGAAAATATTCGGGTAGATCGTTTCGAGATACTCGTTGGTCTCGACGACTTTTTTCGCTGGTATCCCCAACTCTTCCAGCCCGTATCCGGTGGTGTTGGCGATACGCCCGACCGCACAGAGGATCTCGTCAAAGGCGATCCGCTTCTCTTGTCCTTCGCTTTCGACAATGAGAAATTTTTCGCCGTTCTCGACCACCACCTGTTTGGCTTTGTGGTTGACCAAAACATCAACGCCTTCGGCCTCGAATTTCTTTTTCACCAATTCAGAGACTTCCACATCTTCGCGGATCATGATGCGCGGCAACATTTCAACCTGGGTCACTTTTGAGCCGAAGCGGGCGAAACACTGTGTCAGCTCCGAGCCGATCGGCCCGCCACCGAGGACCACCAGCCGTTTGGGCAACACACGAATATTCCAGACGTTATCCGACGTGAGGGGCTTACATTCCTGCAGACCGGGAATGGGTGGAACGAACGGCCTGGCACCTGCCGCGATCACAATATTCTTCGTCGTGAGCTTTTGCTTGCCGCCGTTGTCGAGCGTGATTTCAACCTCCCATGGCGAGAGGATTTTGGCGCTCCCCTTCACGCAGTCCACGCCTAGACTGGAATATCGTGCCACTGAATCGTGCGGCTCGATATCCGCGATGATTTTTTGCACGCGCTCCATGACATCGGCGAAGTCCCACTGCGCCGATGCCGAGCTGATGCCAAACTCCCTGGCACGCGAAATATGGTTCAGCAATTTGGCCGAACGAATCAAGGCCTTGGATGGTACGCAACCGGTGTTGAGACAATCGCCGCCCATCTGGTGGCGCTCCACCAGTGTAACTTTGGCCTTTACTGCGGCTGCGATGTAACTGGTAACGAGGCCAGCCGAACCGCCGCCGATCACGACAACATTGCGATCAAAATGCGCGGGCTTTTTGTCAGCCCATCTGGAGTAGACCTTTCTTGCCCGGATGCTATTGACGATTTTCTTGGCGACAATAGGCAGGATACCGATCAACACAAAAGCGCCGATCAAACCCGGTGAGAGGATGCCTTTGAGAGAAGTGATTTCCGAAAGTTTTTGCCCTGCATAAACGAACACGATGGTCCCTGCCAACATGCCTACCTGCGAAACCCAGAAGAAAGTCCGTGTCTTCATGGTGGTCAGGCCCATGACGACGTTGATCATAAAAAACGGAAATGCAGGCACCAGCCTGAGTGTGAACAGATAGAAGCCACCTTCTTTTTCGACACCGGCGTTGAAGGCTTTCAATTTATCGCCAAACTTTGACTGGATCGAATCGCGCAGCAGAAAGCGCGCGACGAGGAAGGCCAGGGTGGCACCGATGGTGGACGCGAATGAGACGATGATGACGCCCCACAACAGGCCGAAGATCGCACCAGCCACGAGCGTCATGATGGCGGCACCGGGCAGGGATAACGCGGTGACCACGACATAAGCCAGCAGGAAAATCAGCGCCGTCTGCGCAGGATTGGCTTGGTTGTAGGCGGCAATCACCGCTTGCTGCGACTTGAAATAGTCGAGGCTGAAATATTTGCCGAGATCGAAAATAAAGAACGCGGCGATCACCGCCACGACGAATATTAGGACAAATATCTTGGTCTTTTTCATGCTGTTTCCTCAGGGTGACACACGATTTTCCGTATTGACGAATCGATCAGGTGGATTTCTTTTTTGACTCCGTGGCCTTGGTGACGGTCGCGCGCTTTTTGGCGGTGGACTTGGCCGGTATTTTTGCCGCAAGACGTTTCTTGACAGGCGCTTTTGGCTTGCCATGGGGGATGGTCATCAGCGGCCGCATCTCGCTGCCGCTATCGAGAAATTGTGCGTGGAGGTCGACGGTCTGGCGTTTACCCACGTCATCAAAGTGACGCTTGAGCCAAACGCCGGTCGCTTCGCGGCCCCGATCACGCAACGTCTGCAGGAAGGACCAATCGGTACAAAGCTTGGATGCAGCCGATAAGTCAGCTAGCGCATCGTCAGCACGCAGAGAGTGAATGAGTACGTATTTCAGTTGATCCCGATATTCGTCTTTCAGCCAGCCGTCGCCGATCAGTTTTTGCACAAACGCAACCGCGCGCAACTCTTTGATCAGGGCAGAGTTGAAGCTGATTTCATTTACGCGGTCTTCAATTTCATGCGGCGTGGTCGGTGTGCCCTGCCGCACGATCGGATTGATGTGGACGATCAGCACATCGCGCGCGTCGGTGCGATAGAACAAGGGAAACAAGGCGGGATTGCCCATATAGCCGCCGTCCCAATACGTGTGGCCACCAATTTCGACCGCCTGATACATGAAGGGCAGGCAGGCCGATGCCATCACGACATCCACCGTGATCTCGGGGTTCTGAAATATCCGCACATTACCGCTCTGCACGTTGGTTGCCGAGAGAAAGAGTTTTTGTCCCTCATAACAGTTGAGCGCATTGAAATCGATCTGCTCGTTGAGAATATTGCGCAGGGGATTGAAGTTGGTGGGGTTTAGCTGATAGGGCGAATATGCGTTGGTCATGGCCTTGAAGGCCTGAAAGCTCAGGCTGTCGTCATTGTTCCAGTGGTTACCCTTGAGTCGATCCCAGGGCGACACCCTTACAAGCGAGTAGCGCTCACCGGCTTGTGAGACCGCGTGCCAAAAATTTTCCAGCGCAGCCCGCGCGCCATCTCGCCCCCCTGTGAGCATGCCGTGCGCCAGGACGACCGCATTCATCGAGCCCGCACTGGTGCCAGAGATGCCTTCAAACGCGAGGCGACCGTCTTCGAGCAGCCGGTCCAGCACGCCCCAGGCGAAAGCTCCGTGCGCACCGCCACCTTGCAGAGCGAGATTGATGGTTTTGGCAGCCGGGGAACTCGATGGGGTTGACGCGGATTTGCGGGGCATGTGAGACTCCAGAAGGGGCGGTAAAGCAAGTCGCGTGTAGAAATGAAAGGTAACCCGGCACCGTGACAACGGCAAGTACATTCGCCGTCCGCCCGCGATCAGGGCATCAGGCGCAAACCAGCGGCGCGCGAATCAATCCGAGTGCATGCGGTGCTGCATACGCAGGCCCTTCGACAATGCGTTTGAAATACGAGTGATGCCCGGCTGATCCTTCCGGCCAGTTTTTGAGGAACGATCGCAGGAATTTCGCCGCGTCGTAGTGCACCGGGATGGCGTCGATGTAAACGTTGCCAACCACGCCGCCGTATTGTGAAAGGCCGTCACCGGCCGGGAAAACGGATAGTCGCGAGATGAGACCGTAATGCGTCCGCGAAAAATTGGGCATGCCTGCGGCACCGTTGTTGATCACCATGTTTACGGTGCCCGAATCTGTATCCGCAAAGCGGCGAAAAGTTGGCAGGCACGTATGACTGGAGGCGAAACCGGCGAGCTTTGCGTCGCGACAAATTTGTTGCAGCCACGCAATATTGGCGGGATCGTGCAGCCCGTCGTGTGCGAAGCGCCAGCCCGCGAGCGATTCCGCATCGCCGTGCACCACACCAAAGCGCGTGTCACCGACCTCGGCGACGGCATGCATCGGCAACCCGGCGAGTGTCTGAACGAGTTCGGGGAAAGCGCGCGCGATTTCCTGCAAGCGCGCCATGATCGTGTTGGAACGAGCCACGTCCGCGTCGTCCACATAGTCGGGATATGCGCATCCGCAGCCTGCAACTTCGTCTGCGTCTACGTTTTGCGCGAGTTCGGTTTCTACGTTGCCGCGCAGAGCGATGTGCCGAAGGACTTCCCGATTGACCGTTGAAAAACTCTCAGCATCGACGTTGAACCAGTTGAAATCGCCATTGAAAATGAGCGTCGGCTTAATCTGCTCTGCGCCTGCGAGTTCGAGAATCGCCTTCAGTGCGGGCACGTTGCCGTAAAGGCCCCCGATGACGTAAATCGTTTCTGCGCGGATTTCGGCTGCGCACGCAAAAACGCTGCGCGCGTATCGGTAGTGAAGTGGACAGGAACGACCGGGCGACATGGGCAGAGAAATATTGGCAATAAATTTTCAAACTCAAGTACTGGCGCGCCTTGCAGAGCATAAATGCCTGAAGACGCCCGCCAATGCTGGATCTTTACTATTCTGCCGCCTCCAGAGCATCCTCTGCATTGCTGTCTCCTTCCAGCGCCCCGCCGCATGAAGAACCCTGCCCCGCCGTACAGCCGTAGCAGTGGTCTTTCACCACAATCTGGTTGCCGAGCAAATCGGTACCCATCAGGTCGCGCAGATGCGTTTTCAGGCGACCCGCATATTGCAGCGGCAATCCCAGCATTTGATTGAAATCGCAGTCGTACACAAAGCCGAGATAATCGACCGAGAGCAGCGAGCGGCACATCACACTGTCGAGGTTATGCGCCTGAAATGACGACACCAGCAAATCCATGTAGCCCTCGAACTGCCCTTTGGAAATCAGCGTGGAGCCAAAACGCTGGATCGGCATGTTCGTAATCGTGAACAGATGATTGAAGACTATGCCGAAATTATCCTTCAGCAGACGATGGTAGTCCGCTTCGAGCTGCTCCTGCCCGGGCGGCAACATTGGCCCCTGTGGATTGAACACCAGATTCAGGATCAACCCGCTTTCCGGCATGCCGTAGCCGAGTGCATTGAGCTTTTTCAGGCCTTCGATCGACTTTTCAAAAACGCCTTCACCGCGCTGCTTATCGACATTTTCCTGAGAGTAACAAGGTAAGGATGCGCTTACCTCTACTTGATTTTCGGCGAGGAAGGTGTCCATGTCCTCGAATCCTGGCTCGCCCAAAATGGTGAGATTGCAGCGGTCGATCACACGCACACCTTGTGCACGCGCGGCGCGCACCAAATGGCGAAAATGATCGTTCATTTCCGGTGCGCCGCCCGTCAAATCGAGCGTTTTTACAGTTGAAGCGCTAATGAAGACAATGACGTCTTCAATCGTCGCAAGCGACATCATCTCTTTGCGGTCCGGACTCGCATTGACGTGACAATGAAAGCAGGACTGGTTGCACTTGTAGCCCAGATTGACCTGCAACGTTTCCAGGGCCTTCCGGCGCAGATGCGGGAAACCGCGTGATTTCATCAAGTGCAGGGTTTGGTGCATAGTTGGCCTATTTCCCGGTGCGCGGTTTGCCGGATGAACGTAAACGCGCGAAGTTGCAATTTGTTTCTACGGCAATCGCAACCATTCAGATGTTCTTGATTAGTTTGTCGCGTACCACCGTAGGTCCTGACAGGATGTTACCAAGCCAAACGGCTGCGGGCTAGTTTTCACCGAGCGCAGCTCGGATTGCCTTTTCGTAGGAGCCTGCTTCGGGTAAATTTGTAGGCGAACTAAACGCGATTTGCACCTGTTGGATCGTCGTCGTTTTCGGCCTCAATGCCTTGAGCGCGCGCGGAACGCCATCGCCAGCAGGTTCGCACAGCCGAATGGGCACAAATGTCAGCGAATTATTCTTCAGCGGATAATCCGCCAGCTCGCACCCAAGCCGGTCCATGATCTTGTTGTAGACCGCGTCAGGGCAGGCAAAAAACAAACCGCTTTGGCATAGCGATTCGCGTTCCAGCAGGTGACCTTTGTAGATGAGTTGGGGAAGAATCCGTTTGTTCACGTTTTCCCAGTTTGGCCCGGCGGATTTCCCGACATGCTCGACGCCGTTGAGTATTGCTTCACGTTCAGCCCGATAACTACCGATCGTATCCATCGTTTGAACTTCCAACGCGGCGAATTCAACAAGCTTTTTCTCGCCGTCAAGCCGGGCAAGAATCCAGTCGACAAAAAAACTGCTGCTTTTGCGTCCCCGGATGGGTCGTCCCGGGACTCTGAGTTCACCGCCCCAGCCCTTGCCGAACACGGCGACCAGATTGGCATTCTTGTTAGTCGGATGATTTGCGATCTGCCTTCCATCTACCAGCTCAACGTCATCGATTTTGAATGCAATTTTGGTAACCGTCGCCAAAAGCGCGTAGTCGTCTGCGTACAAACGAATCGGGCAAATGACAACCGGCTCACCGTCCTTGTCTTTGATGGCGCATACGCCGGACCGAATGCGATTACTTGCACTGCCGATTTCCTTGCAGCACAGCCCACCGATACTTGGGCAAGTCTGTTCCTTGCGTGCTTTCGCTGCGATAGCTGAGGTGTCATTTGGCGAGTAACCAAACAACTCGAAAATCTTCTTAGCCATGCGCGATCAACGCGGTGACCCCAGTGACATTTCTCTCCAAATGAGATCTGACCGCGTTTGCAATCGCTGCGGCCATCAGCACAGGAACAGCGTTCCCGACCTGCACGTATTGCGAAACGCGAGAACCCAGAAAGCGATAGCTATCGGGGAAGGACTGGAGCCGCGCCGCCTCCCGTACCGATAGAGTCCGATTCTGGTCTGGGAGAAATACCGTACCCCAATGCGGATCGCACTTTGTGAGTACGGTGCCAGAAAGGCCATCGAAGCTAAGTCGCCCATAGCGCTTTGTGTGGTCGGATTTGCGAGCCTGCTGCATTCCGCGTGGCAGAAGTTCGTGGGGAATGTCGCGCCAGGAACCGCCCGGCGGAACATGTTGCATGCGCTCGATATTCTGCTTTGAAAGTTTTGCCGCGACGTGATTGAACGTCACGCCATCAGGGTTTCTCAAGCGCAATGCATAAGTGCTGGCAGCATCATGGGTGTATCCAACTTCCTCAGCGCCCTCACCCATATTCAGGCGCGGGAGATCGCGTATCGCGTCGCCAACGGTCACCGCTGGCGTTAGCCGCACTGCATCTGCCGCCTCCTGCTGCAACGTCAGCGAACCACCACCACGAAAATTGGCGCGCCCCTTTGCAAAGTGCGTTGGATGCGGATGGTCGATTTCGCCGAAAACGGAACCAAGCAGTATCAGTCTCCAGCGTTCCTGTGGAATGCCGTAATGCGGTCCAAACAGAATTTTGACCGAGAGCTGATAGCCAAGGTCGTTAAACACCTGAAGGATTTTTTCAAAAATTGCGCCATCGGCCATCGATAGCAATCCGGGAACATTTTCGAAGACGAACGTCTTGGGCAAAAACTCTTCCACAAATCTTGCGTAATGCGTAAACAGACTATTGCGAGGGTCGTTCAGAAATCGGCTGGGCGCATTGATGGAAAAGCCCTGGCAGGGAGGACCACCAACCAACACATCCAGGTCACCTTTTCGTAGACCCAATGATCGCCTTAGGTTTGTTGCATTTACATCCTCGATAGGTTCGCACTCAGCCCGCGTTGCCGCATGGTTATGGCGAAAAGTATCGATGGCCTCGGGCATGAAGTCGTTGGCGTAGTAACAACGATACCCGGACTGATGAAAACCTTGCGTGATACCACCAGCGCCACAAAAGAGATCGATGGTGGAGAGCGGTGTGAGGAAGGCCTTTGGCGTCGGTTCCGATGCGACAAGTCGAATGCTCTTGTTCTTCTTTGAAGGCTTGCTTTCCATTTTCACTTCCACTGTTCAAATATTCAGTAGTAGATGATAAGCGACAAGTCTTCAACTCGTCAAAGAAATTGCTTGGCTGGCGCACACTAAAGCCTCACCAACGTCAACGGTGATTTAGAGCTTTCACAGCCGCCACGAGTGTATCCGCAGTTATCCCAAAATGTTTGTACAACACCCCCGCTGGTGCCGATTCGCCAAACGTATCGATGCCGATCACCGCGCCTTCGAGTCCAACGTACTTGCGCCAGTAGTCGGTGACGCCGGCTTCGATGGCCACACGCGGCACACCCTTGGGCAAAACTTCTAATTTGTAAGCACCGTCCTGTTTGTCGAAAACAAACGTCGAGGGCATCGATACGACGCGAACGTGCACGCCTTCACCGGCCAACGTCTTCTGCGCTTCCATCGCAAGCGAGACCTCGGTGCCCGTCGCGATCAACACCGCTTTCAGCATCCCGGCTTCCCTCGCGAGTACATAGCCGCCGCGTGCGACGTTAGCCACCGTGCCGGCATCGCGCTTTTGGAAAGGTGAATTCTGGCGCGAAAAAATCAGCGACGTGGGCCCGTCTTTGCGCTCGATCGCGTGGCGCCATGCCTGCACGGCTTCGACCGTGTCGCAAGGACGCCATACATCCATATTCGGGATCAACCGCAAGGCCGAAACGTGCTCGACGGATTGGTGGGTCGGGCCATCTTCGCCAAGGCCGATCGAATCGTGGGTGAACACGGAGATGTTGCGGATTTTCATCAGCGCGGCCATGCGCAGCGCGTTGCGCGAGTAATCGCTGAAGGTGAGAAAGGTGCCGGTGTAGGGGATGAAGCCGCCGTGCAACGTGATGCCGTTGGCAAGGGCCGTCATGCCGAATTCGCGCACGCCGTAATTGATGTAGTTGCCGCCATGCTTTGCCGACAGCGCCTTGGTACCACTCCAGTTAGTCAGATTGGAGCCGGTCAGGTCGGCGGAGCCGCCGATCATTTCGGGCAGGCATGCGGCAAAGCTCTCAATTGCCAATTGCGAGGCTTTGCGCGTTGCGACAGTCTCGGCCCGGTCGTTGGCGCGCGCGATGGCCTGTTGCGCCAATTCAACATAATCTGCCGGGAAATCACCCGCTATCCGGCGCTTGAACTCCGCGGCACGGGCCGGAAAATGCGCCTCGAAAGCCGTAAAGGTCGCCTGCCATTGCGCCTCTCTTGCCGCGCCCTTGTGGGTCGCGTCCCAGCCGTCGTAGATGTCGCGCGGAATCTCAAAAGCCGGGTACTTCCAGCCGATGGCCTCGCGGGTCGCCGCGACTTCCTTGTCGCCTAACGCCGCGCCGTGCACTTTGTCCGACCCCGCCAAATTCGGTGCGCCCTTGCCAATAACGGTCTTGCAGCAAATCAATGTGGGCTGGTGTTGATCGGCCTTGGCACTTCGAATGGCGGCCTCTATTTCTGCTGGATTGTGCCCATCTACATTCGGGATCACGCGCCATCCGTAGGCATTGAATCGCATTGGTGTGTTGTCCCTGAACCAGCCCTCGACCTTGCCGTCGATGGAGATGCCGTTGTCATCGTAAAACGCGATCAGCTTGCCGAGCCCAAGCGTACCCGCCAATCCGCACACCTCGTGCGAAATGCCTTCCATCAGGCAGCCGTCGCCCAGAAAGACGTAGGTGTGATGATCGACGACAT
Source organism: Betaproteobacteria bacterium (assembly GCA_025362135.1). GTDB lineage: Bacteria > Pseudomonadota > Gammaproteobacteria > Burkholderiales > Usitatibacteraceae > UKL13-2. Next base: position 20,515 of record JANYHZ010000265.1, read on the forward strand.
CGTAACCATCGATATTGAAGGTGCGCGCCAGTTCGCGCTCGGCTATCGCCATCCCGACCGCATTTGCCAACCCCTGTCCCAACGGTCCGGTCGTCGTCTCCACACCGGGCGTCACACCGACTTCCGGATGTCCCGGAGTCTTAGAATGGAGCTGCCGGAAATTCCTGATTTCTTCCATCGGCAGGTCGTAGCCGGTCAGATGCAGCAGCGCGTAGATCAGCATCGATCCATGGCCATTGGACAGCACAAAACGGTCGCGGTCCGCCCAGTGCGGATTCTTCGGGTTGTGCTTCAGATGATCTCGCCACAGCACTTCGGCGATGTCCGCCATGCCCATCGGCGCGCCAGGGTGGCCGGAGTTGGCTTTCTGGACGGCATCCATGGCGAGTGCGCGGATGGCATTGGCGAGATCGGTGCGGGTCGGCGTGGTCATTTTGGCAGAGTGAGAGTGGGACGATGAGCGGGATTGACGATTATAATTTATTGCCTTGCGGCTTCACGGGAAGGCCGTGATGAAATTCGACTGGCGCTTACGACAAAGAGAGTTTTCAGGATGCAGGGGCTCCATATCATCGCCGATCTCTACAACTGCCCCAAAGGCAACTACCTTGTTTCGGCCGACGCGCTCAGGCAGTTATGCGTGCAGGCATGCCAAACCGCTCGCCTGTCGATTTTGGGACAGCATTTTTACCAGTTCGATAGCTTTGATCAGGTGCAGGCAGGTGGTGCGACCGGTGCCGTGGTGCTTGCGGAATCGCACCTTGCCATTCACACCTGGCCCGAGCGCGACGGCGCGACGCTCGATATTTACGTGTGCAACGTTTCCGGTGACAACAGTCCGCGCGCGGAAGAACTTTACGCCTCGCTTATCGCCGCGCTGAAACCCGCCGACGTGCTGGTGAAGCGTATCTGGCGTGGCAAAGAGCTGCCCATCAAAGTTGCGGCGTAGGTGCCATGCGCCTCGATGAGACGCTTAACGCTGATTCGGGCGTCTATTTTGAGGGCACGTTAATCGACGCCCTGCAAACACCCTATCAACTGATCGAGGTGTTCGACACGCCCGCTGTTGGCAAGCTGATGCGAATAGACGGTGCCAACATGATCAGTGAGCGTGACGAGTTTTTTTATCATGAGAATCTGGTGCATCCCGCCGCCATTGCGCACCCCGCCCCCCGAAACGTGTTGATCATTGGTGGCGGGGACGGTGGATCGAGTGAAGAAGTGTTGAAACATACAACGGTCGAACGCGTCGTGCTGGTCGAATTGGACCAAGATGTCATCGATATGGCAAAAAAGCATTTTTCAGCGGTGCATCGAGAGGTGTTCAGCAACCCGAAACTCGACCTCCGCATCATGGACGGCGCTGCGTTTGTGAGTAGTACCGAGGAGCGGTTTGACCTGATCTACCTCGATCTCACCGACCCCATCGGTTCTGCAGCATCGCTTTACACACCGGCGTTCTACGCGGACTTGAAAAGCATACTGAATTCCTGCGGCGCGTTGGTATTGCATATCGGCTCACCGTTTTCTCACGCGGATCGCGTTGCCCTTACCCTCGCAGACCTGCGCACGGTGTTTGCGCGTATCAGCCCTTACTTCGTACACATTCCCACCTATGGCGCCTGCTGGGGCTTCGCCGTCGCCTCGGAAGCCCTGGATCTCGATATGGCTGCCGCCGAAATTGAGCGACGGCTTAAGGCCCGCAGCATTTCGGATCGGCGGTTTTACAACGGCGAAATGCATCGCGCCATGCTGGCCTTGCCCGAATATGTCAAGTCGCTGATCGCGTAAAATGTTGATTCGTCGCATTGGGTTCGCAGGTGCTACATCGCGAGTGGGAGGGGTTGAAATGTTGAAACGGGTAAGACGTTCAAGCGGGTGCGTCACGCTGGTATTGATCGGGGCTGCGACGGTGGCTGCAACACTCTCTGGTTGCTCAAAAGAGCAGGTCCGCCGCGATGTGTATGCCAGCAAGCAGGATTGTCTCGCGGACTGGGGCAATAAGCCGACAGACTGCGAACCCGCCTATGATCGCCCAACCGGCAACGGGGCGAACACGCACTATTACGGTCGTCCTTACTCATACAACGGCGTTTCACCATCGGGCTCTGGCAAAATGATCGGTTCGACCACGACTTCGCGTGGCGGATTTGGCTCGAGTGGTCATTCCGCGTCAGGCTGATATGAATGCGATTACGTTGTGGTCGTGCATTTTTTCCGGTCGCGAACGATGAAGCGGCTCGACATGATTCCGCGGCCCGATTGGCCGAAAAAAATGGAAGACCTCGGCTTCGGATTTCATTCCATCGACGGCATCTACTGGGACGAACGCAACTGCTACCGCTTTACTTCCGGAGAAATCGATACACTCGAAGACGCGACGGCAGAGCTACACGAAATGTGCATCGCCGCTGCGGGCCACGTGATCGAAAAAGGCACCTACGAACGCTTTGCGATTCCGGCTGAGTTCATTCCGATGATCGAGCGCTCCTGGAATGACGACGAAGCGACGTTATTCGGGCGCTTCGATCTTTCGTGGGATGGCTTTGGGCCACCAAAGATGCTCGAATACAACGCCGATACACCCACCTCGCTTTTAGAGGCGAGTGTGGCGCAGTGGTACTGGATGCAGGAAGCGGTGCTACCGAATATGCCGGGAGCCGATCAATTCAATTCGCTGCACGAGAAACTGATCGAACGCTGGAAAGAAATCGCCGAGGAACTTCCAGACAAGGCCGTGCATTTCGCGGCGATAGCGGACTCCGAGGAAGACATAGGAAATATCGAGTACCTGCGCGATGTGGCGATGCAGGCGGGCATCGACGCGCGCTTCATCGATGTGAAATCAATCGGCTGGGACGCAGTCGCCAAGCGCTTTGCCGACGAACAGAACAATGAAATCAAATCCCTTTTTAAACTC